>VMCW01000086.1 GCA_008081175.1 Flavobacteriaceae bacterium | reverse complement strand
AGGCATACCCTCGATCTAAAAGATAATTCATTACTCCTGCATTTCTGAAGGTACCGTAACTTTCACCCAACAAGTACTTGGGCGACTGTAAGCGTTCGTACTTTTTTAAGAATTGCATTATAAATAAGCTCGTAGCGCGTATGTCTTGATCTACACCCCAAAAGTCTTTACCCTCACTTTCCCCAATAAGTTCACTAAGTCCGGTTCCTATAGGGTCCATCATCACCACATCTGCCTGGTCAAGTATGGAGTAAGGATTGTCCTCAATAGTATAAGGTGCTGCTTTGTTGTAGTCCGGATCTTGAACAACTACCCTCTTGGGTCCCATAATTCCCATGTGTAGCCAATAAGAAGAGGATCCTGGACCTCCATTAAAGGAAAAAATAATGGGTCGGTTCTTAGTTCCTCCCTCTTTAAAATAAGCAGTAAAGCCGTGAAGTGCAATCGGTTTGTTTTGTTCGTCTCGCAGCTCCATAGTACCTGCTAGTGTATTGAATTTTAAATTTTGGTTTCCCAATTTAAGAGTCTGAATACTATTAAAAACTTCTGCTTGAGGTGCTGTTTTTTCTTCCTCTTGGGCTACAAGAATAAAAGAGAAGAAAAATAAGGAGGCTGATATTAAGTATTGGTAAATTTTCATATTGATATATTTACACCAAATATAAAAATCTCTTTATAACTTTTCCTATTTAAAGGACTGCGCCTCAAAAGCGCGACGCGAAAAATAGATTAAAAATAATGCAGCAGCAATAAAGCATAAAAATGCTGTGTTTAATGAAAATAGATGCGCAACATAGCCTATAAAGGGTGGTGCAAGCAATACACCAATAGTAGAATAAGTCCCT
Source organism: Flavobacteriaceae bacterium (assembly GCA_008081175.1). Lineage (GTDB taxonomy): Bacteria > Bacteroidota > Bacteroidia > Flavobacteriales > Flavobacteriaceae > MS024-2A. The sequence goes on along the minus strand of VMCW01000086.1, from coordinate 2,612 downwards.
ACAATAGAAATCGCCATTCCTGTAGCGTATTTTTTAGATTGTCCTGCTAAAAGAAAAGACATAGGAAACACTGAGGCCACCCCAAAACCTGTAATAAAAAAGCCTAGTAATGCAGGATAGAAATAAGGAAAAAGGACCAAAATACCTACTCCCAAAATGGTTGTAGTGGCACTAATTGCAAAGAGTTTCTTCATCCCTATTTTAGCGATCAAACGGTCTGTAAAAAAACGGGATAAGGTCATAGAACACATAAAAACCAAGTAACTGAGAGTGAACAGCTCTGCTTTAACCACCTCGCGAAAATAGACACTACTCCAATCGTAGATTCCACCCTCGCAGACAGCGGCACAAAACACAACCAAACCCGTGTAGAATATAAATCGATCTGGTTTTCCTAACTGAAGTTTATTTCCACTGGCTTCTCTGTCGTTTGTTAACACATAAAAATATGAGATCAACACTATTACTAAGCTTACCACCCCTACTGACGTAAGATGTCTTGCAATACCCCACTGATAGTTTAATGTTAAGGTAGCAAATAAAATCCCCAAAAGCCCTCCTAAACTCCACAAGCCATGAAAAGAACCATTTATCTGTTTAGGATACCTCTTTTGAAGCTGTATGGCCTGTGTGTTGATTGAAATATTTATCATACGCATCCCAAAAGCAAAAAACGCAATAACAACTCCCAACAATTCAATGCTACCGGCCCAGCCAATTCCTATCAGAGAACAAATAAACAGTAAAAAACCAGCGATTAAAGGGTAACGACTATCATACTTACTCACCAACCAGCCCGAAACAGGTAAACCAATCAAAGAAGTGATGGGTAGGATGAATAAAAAACTACCCAACTGAGCTTCATTCATTTCGAAAACAGCCTTTATAGTTGGTATCCTAGATGCCCATGAAGAAAAGCAAAAACCCGATAAAAAAAAGAGCACGCTGAGTGCAATTCGGTTTTGTTTATACACCTTTAATTTTTATCCAGCAAAGATGATTTCATTCTGGGAATAAAAAAAACGGAAACCAACTTTAATCAAAAAAAAACTATATTTAAAGTCTAATGGTTAATTACGACAAATGAAACATAAAAAAAAGCAATCAAGACGCAATTTTATCAAAACGGGGATCGCAGCCTCATCGATTATGATCGTCCCTAGAAACGTACTCGGTGGACCGGGGTATATTTCTCCTAGTGATCAACTCAATATAGCTGCAATTGGTTCCGGTGGTAAAGGTGCTAGCGATATCAGTAACGCTTCTGTTCAAGGTAGAGAACGTGTAGTAGCATTGTGTGATGTTGACTTTTCAGGAAGTGCCTCAAGGACAGTGAAAAAATTTCCAACTGCAAAACGCTACGCAGATTATCGGGTGATGCTCGATCAAGAAAAAGACATTGACGCAGTGACCATTTCAACTCCAGATCACGTTCACGGTCCTGCAGCTTCTTTTGCAATGCAAAGAGGTAAACACGTTTATGTTCAAAAGCCTATGACCCATAATATCCGTGAGGCACGTATGCTTACCGAAATGGCTCGTGAACGAAAGGTAGTTACCCAAATGGGAAATCAAGGGGGTTCTAACCCACTTCTCAATATGGTTCAAGACTGGATTGACAGTGGTAAAGTTGGGGCTATTTCAGAAGTTAAAATTTGGACAAATCGCCCCGTTTGGCCACAGGGAGTTATGATGCCAAAACCAGACCCTAGCTTAAAGCCAGATGCACTGAATTGGGATCTTTGGCTTGGCCCAGCACAAGAAAAACCCTACACACCAAACATGCACCCCTTTAGTTGGAGAGGATGGTGGGACTATGGTACAGGAGCGTTAGGAGACGTAGGTTGTCATTTGATCGACATTCCTTTCCGTACTTTAGGACTCAAATACCCTACTGCTGCAGAATGTAGTGTGGGAAGTGTCTTCTCAAAAATGTGGAATCCAGATTATATACCAGAGGGTTGTCCTCCTTCTTCGTTAATAACAATAAACTTTGATGCCACTGAAAAGAGTCAATCTCCCATTCAAATGACTTGGAGTGATGGAGGAATACGACCTCCTCATCCAGAAATCATACCAGCAAATGCTGATATTGGAGGTACAGACAGTGCTAACGGTGTGTTGATGATTGGAGAAAAAGGGATAATTTCAACAAACATTAACGATAGTTCACCACTGATGCCAAAACTCTATCTCTACGATGGTACTACAGAGTTTGGACCGGAAGTGGAAGAAATGATAGAACCCGAATACGGCCATCAACGCAAATGGGTAGATGCTTGTAAAGCAGGATTCAACAGTAAAGAGCACCGTGCGCTGACCTCGTCATTTGATTATGCAGGACCCATGACAGAAACGGTACTTATGGGGAATTTAGCCATTAGAAGCTTTATGCTGCGTGAAGAAAAAGCCAACGGAAGAATGGACTACTATGCACGTAAGAAACTTTTATGGGATGGTGAAAACATGAAAATCACCAACCTAGAAGCTGCCAATCAGTTTGTAACGCGTAATTATAGAACTGGTTTCGAAATCTAATTCTTCGGCATACTTTCAACTAAAAAATCCTGTTCGTTTGAACAGGATTTTTTTTTCTTATAAATATCGATTTA
>VMCW01000046.1 GCA_008081175.1 Flavobacteriaceae bacterium | reverse complement strand
AACTTGTCAAACCCCTTCCAATGGCGGACAGACTGCCTCTTTGCAATTGACATACAACGAGCTTCCAGATGATTAAAATGGCGTTAAATAAAAAGTTAATGGCAACAGAATTATTTCCGAACCATGTATTCGGCGCTTACACCTGGTGGGGGTGTGGCTCCAAATCCACCTTTTGCAACCACTGCCTCAATGCCGCCGTTAGCCTCAATAATCGCGGTTTGATCAGCCTTGGCCTTCGCGTCAATTAATTCTGGATCGCATATTAAACGTAGCTCTCTTTCCAATTTACTTCTGATATCCCTAAATTCTGGGTCAACACCAAGATCACGCAGTTCTTCAGGGTCTTCAGATAAATTGAACAGCTGTGGTTTCATCGATACATAATAGATGAGTTTCCATGGCCCTTTCCGTATCATGAAGGCGCCGGTCTTAGATCCCATGGCGTGATATTCAGAAAAAACCAATCTATCAAAGTCATCGTTGACGTTGGCTAGGTCTACGAGTGATGCACCAGGCTTTGCTCCTGGTTTGATGCCCGCAGTCTTCAATAAGGTAGGGTAGAAATCAATCAAAGAGACTGGTGTTCTAGAGATTTTACCAATAGGAATTCCCGGGCCTTTTATAATACAGGGCACACCAACTGATTCTTCATAAAAATTTGATTTGCCCCAAAAGTCACGTTCACCGATATTGTCACCGTGGTCGCTAGTGTAGATAATTTGTGTGTTGCCACTGAGGCCGTTTTGTTCCACAGCCTCTAAAATTTGGCCAATCAAATCATCGATAAACGTGACAAGCCCGTAATAGGATGCCAATGCAACGCGGGTTCGCTCTGGGGTAAAGTTATCCATGATTTGACAATTTCGCATTGCGTGATGCCAGGGATGTTCGGGGAACTCCCTAGGTTTTGTAGGCATTAAGCCAAGTTTATCATATAGATCATAGAATTCTTGTGGTGCTATCAGCGGAAAGTGTGGCGCTACCATAGATACGAAAAGTACCCAAGGTTTCCGTTGTTTACCATTCTCGGCTAACCACTCTATTGTTTCAGCCGCGACTTGACGGTCATAAACATTGTAGTCAGTTTCCCCTGGGCCAATTTTCTCAGCCATTGACAAAGCCTTCCAGCGTTTTGGTAGGGGCTCCCTAACACAGCCTAGAACATCCCCAGTTCCATCAACTACATGCATTGGTATTTTTTGAAAATCCAGTCCTACATCATCATCTGAATTCCGATAGTGCAGTTTTCCGATTGAACCCACTGTAATACCAGCTTTTTGTAATTTGCTTCCCCATGAGGGTGGAGAGCCAAAATATGGTGTGGCGTTATCCCAATGATGCGAACGATGTGCGTAATCGCCGGTTGCAAATGAAGCCCGTGAGGGTACGCAAATAGGCACGTTTGTGTAAGCACTCTCGAATAGCGTTCCCTGACGTGCTAAATTGTCAATATTTGGGGTTTTTATAATTTTATTTCCATAGCAACCAAGGACTTTACGAGTGTGTTCGTCTGTCATTAGTATCAGCTGATTTGGAATTTTAAAATTCATAAGCGGCTGCCCAATTTTCTACCACCTTGTTAATTTTATACTCAATGTTAGCTTGACCAAATTATTTTGCGGAAATTTAAAATGAATGCCCGCTGAAGAATTGGGTAGTATTTTGTGTCTAGCTGTCGCAAATGTAATACTCAGGAAAAGATGTAAATATTTTGGCTCAACAAAATTTATTGTTGTTACGTGGATTAATGCTCTGAGTTGATTTAAAAAACCTTTTTCGATTTATTAGAAAGATTGCGATTTAACGAAATAGTCCATTCGATCAACAGTTATGATGTTGAATGTTAAGACCTTACCATTTCTTAGGACTGTTAATTCAATTGTTTCACCGGCTTCACCAGAATTCCATATTTGCTGGTAAAACGCTTTTAAGTTAGATACTTGCAATCCATCAACTGTCAAAATCACGTCTTGCGGTTTAATGCCTGCATTGAATGCAGGCCCACTTTTACTCACTCTTGTGACGGTGATTTGATCGTTTGTGTCATCTGATGAAATCCCAATATATGGTTGAATTTTGTTTTTTCTTCTACCGTAAGATATGAGATCTTGGAGTATTGGCTTAAGGATGTTTATGGGAACCGACATGTTTCCGGGTGAGGATACTCCGGGTATAGCCTCTGATACAAATAATGACCCTATTCCTAAAATCTCGCCATTTTGGTTTAAGATGGGTGCTCCTGCCCACAAACCATTTGCCGGCACAGTATATATGGGGCTTTCAAGAAAATATTCCCACCAACCAGCGAAAGGCCTTCTCGACACAGATCTAACGATTGAACCTACGCCGCGTTCGAGCGCGGGCAAAATCAACAGATCCTCATCTGAATTTATAATGTCTGAGTTTCCCAACGGTAGAGGGTTAAATTTAATTGGAACAACAGATTTGATAATACCAAACCCGGAAGTGTGATCATAGCCGACGATTGTTGCGGGAAATCGTCGTCCATCTGGTAATTCAATCTCTATTTTCTCCGCCTCAATGATTATATAGCCAATAGTTAAGATATGGGTGTCGTCTATTGCAACACCATTTCCCTCCCGCTTAATTCCAAGGCTCGCGGCTGTTCGTGCATCACTTGGAACCGAAGTGTGAATACTTACAATGGATTGGTAAAAACGCCCTAAATTATCTTTTGTAATATTTGCGTAAGAACTGACTGTACAAAAAAGCAAAAGTAATATTGCTAGAGAGGCTCTGAAAGAACCACTTATGAGACTGTGATAAGTTTCTTTGGTTGACAACTGTATCAGCAACACTGACTCTTTCTGCTAAACAAAAGGTATCTCTAAATTTTGTCTATTCTAAATAATAAAAAATACGTCGATCGTTGAGCCTCTCCAACCAAATCATATGTCTAATCCTTTGGTTAAAGGAACAAAAAAAATCGTTTTGACATTCTTTTCCGAACTTTTTGCTGCACTTGAAATTGCTGCGCCAATATTATTTTACTCTGTTGGGTTCATTGCAGTTCTTGTGACAGCAGTCTCTAAATCTGGTTTTGGTGGAGCTGTTGCTTTGGGCATACCAATGCTTTTGCTTGTCACTTCTCCAAGAATAGCGCTGGCTGTGACTTTACCAATTCTATTAATTATTGATGTGTGGGTAGTGTTTTTTTCGAATAAGAAAATTGACTATAAACTGCTAATTATCATGCTTATTTTTGGTCTTCTAGGTCATTTTTTCGGTTGGTATTTTTTTGATTACATATCTAATACTGCACTCGTAATGTTTATCTCATTGATGTCTCTAATTACGGTTTTCTCCTATTTCAGAAAACGGTTTTTTCCGGTTAAATTGGATATCGTGAGCAACTTGCCATTTCAGAAGAGGCCGCTGGCACTCTGGAGCTGGGGAGGGTTTTGGTGCACTTTATCTGGCATCGCGAGCTTTATTTCG
>VMCW01000197.1 GCA_008081175.1 Flavobacteriaceae bacterium | reverse complement strand
CTTTGGGAGTGTTAATGCCCGTTCCTACGGCAGTACCACCAAGAGCAATTTCTGTAAGGTGATTCAGACTAAACTCTATCGCTTTTATTCCATGGTCGAGCTGTGCAATATAGCCTGAAAATTCTTGTCCTAATGTAAGTGGGGTAGCATCCATAAGGTGTGTTCTACCAATTTTTACAACCTTTTTAAAGGCGTTTGCTTTTTGATCTAGGGCAGAACGTAGGTGTCTTAATCCAGGCAAGGTACATTCAACTATCTTTTTGTAGCATGCAATATGCATACCTGTTGGGAAAGTATCATTTGAAGATTGTGATTTATTTACATCATCATTTGGTGCCAAAGTTTTGTCTTTAGATCCTAGGGTTTTTCCTGCTAACACCTGTGCTCTGTTTGCAATCACTTCATTGACATTCATATTGCTTTGTGTTCCAGAGCCTGTTTGCCAGATGACCAACGGAAATTGGTCGTCTAGTTTTCCCTCCAAGATTTCATCACACACTTGAGCGATCAAATCTCTTTTCGTAACGTCTAAAATACCTAGATCGCAATTTGTGTAGGCAGCTGCTTTTTTTAAATAAGCAAAGCCGTAAACAATTTCAAGTGGCATGGAGGCAGGTGCCCCAATTTTGAAGTTGTTTCTTGAGCGTTCTGTTTGTGCACCCCAATACACATCCTTGGGTACTTTGACCTCACCAATTGTGTCTTTTTCTATACGATACTCCATGTGATAATTTTTTGTAAAAATACTAGGTTTAAAAGAAACCTTATAACTGCTTGAGAGTAATTTTGTTGACAAGTAAGACTAAAAAACACTTGACATTAAAAAAAAATTATAAAAATTGGCTACTTTTGTATTCTTAAAACCAAACAAATGTTTGAATTTGACCAATATCTTGGATTTCTTTCTTTTTTGACAATATTGACCATCGGTTTTTGGCTGATGATATTTTTACTCACCTTTGTAATTCCTTACTGGCTTATAGGTGCTATAAGAGAATATTTCAAATACGGAAGGAACAAACAAATTAATGATTTAAAGAAATAAAAAAAGGAGCTTTTAGCTCCTTTTTTTATGATTAGAAATCGGGACCTTCTCCGTCATCTCCACCGCCAAAGTTTTGATTTCGGTTTCTTCTTCGATCCATTTTTCTTTCATTGATACGGTAGGTTAAAGTGAATACATAGGTGGGTTGTCTCCATTGAAACTCTGTATAATTTCTAAAATCAGCTGTTTCTGTAGTACTTTTTCTTCTAGAGGAATTTAGAATATCACTCACCTGGAAGGAAAGCTCTCCCTTTTTATTAAAAAGGGACTTATTTAAAGCTCCTGAAAAAGTGACAACACCTTTGGATTCGGTTTGTGCATTGGCCCTTGGACCAAAATAAAACCCACGAAGTTGAGCATTAATACCCATAGGAAGTGGGAAACTACTGTTTAAACGCGTAAACCAACTGATAATTTCACGGTCAAAAACGGTACCATTGTAACTACCAATTGTCTCAGAATTAAAGATGTTAAAATTCCCGCTAATACGTACACGCCTTTTTGGGGTATAGGTAAGTGTAAATTCTGTTCCTGTTCTGTGATTTTCGGATAAGTTAATAGAGGTAGATCTAAACTCAGGGAGTTCCACCAAAGGATTTTCGCTTACCACGACCAATGCTCCCGTGGCTTCAGTGATCCGTTCAATAACTTGTGTCGCTTTTTGATAATACACAGAACCATTAAAGGTGAATTTATCCCATCTTTTAAGGTATCCAAAGTCAAAAATATTCGAATAAGAAGGGTCTAGATCGGGGTTTCCCTGTCTAAAGAAAGTTAAACTAGTTAAAGATCTAAAGGGGTTCAGTGACCAAGACCTTGGTCTTCTTATACGTCGACTGTAACCCAGGGTTATATTTTCTTTTTCGTTAAACTCATAGGATAAGTTTAAGGTAGGAAACCAATCTGTATAGTCTTTTTCTTTATAAACGTTTATTGTTTTTTGATCGATTTCTATGTGGGTTTTTTCCATACGCAAACCCATTAAATAGGAGAATTTGTCTACTTTTTTACCAAACTGTGTATAGGCTGCATTTACGTTTTGAGTAAAACCTAAAAAGTTGGTAAGCTGTGTGTTGGGGGTTCGACCACTTTCTAAGAGGTCAAAAACAGAATAATCTGTCTCTTGAAAGCTGTAATCTCCTCGAAATCCCAATTCAAATTGAGTATCTTCATTTATTGGCCAAACATAATCCATTTGAAGAAGCGTTCTTTTTTGATTTTCTAGACTTTCGGACTCTTGATTGAAGGTACTGGTGTTTTCAGCCAAATCGTTTTCGTCTTCGGCACTGGATTCGGTTTGAAATTCAATAACTAGTTCATGTCCTTTTTCATCAAACTTCTTCGTGAAGTTGGCAGTAAACTGTTGGGAGTTATCTAACTCTTCTTCAAACTGATATCTTCCAAATTGATCGATGACTAGTCCACTTGCATTGAGGTTTTCAATTTCAGTAGTGTTATTACTTTCATTATTACTTCTTCTTATAAATCCGCTCAAGGTGAGTGAGGTTAGATCATTGATGTAGTATTCCGTACCCAAGTTGAAGAAGAGACTTTTTCTGTTTCTTATGTATTCGCGATCTTCATTGACAAAACGCAACGGATTGAAATTTTCGCTTTCAAAAATTCCTCCTCCTCTGGATTCGGAATCCCTTAGGGAAGTCGTGCTAAAGAAATTAATTTTTTTAGTCCTCCAATTCAAAGTAGCATTCCCGCCATAGGTAGTAGGAAAACCACCATTGACAATAAAGGATCCATTAAATCCTTCTAACTCCTCTTTTTTAAGAATAATGTTGAGTATCCCCGCAGTTCCAGAAGCTTCATAGCGTGCTGAAGGTGATGTAACTACTTCTACTTTTTCTATAGATTCTGCAGGTAGGGATCGCAGCCCTTGTGGGCCAGATAGTCCAACCAGTCCAGAAGGTTTACCGTTAATTAAGATACGTACGTTTTCATTTCCTCTTAAAGCGATGTTTCCTTCAACGTCCACAGAGACTGAGGGTACATTGTCTAATACATCAGCTACAGAACCTCCCCTTACCGTTATGTCTCTACCTACATTGTAGATCCGTTTATCCAAGCGAATTTCTACCTCCGTACGTTCACCTACCAGTTCGACCTCATCTAAGGATTCGGCAGATATGGTTAGCGAGATAACACCCAGGTTTTCATCTTCCCTAAGCACTTTATCAGTGAGCTCTACTTTTGTAAACCCGATGTATTCGATGTTAATATTGTATTTTCCTGGAAAAACTTCGAGGTCAAAATTTCCTTTGTCATCAGTTATTCCACCTTGAATCCGGCCGGGAGCATTTTCGTTAATCAAAGAAATGGTAGCGTATTCAAGAATCTCTTGAGTATCATTATCAATTACGGTACCACTGAGTTTGATTTTTTTCATCATCCCTGGAGGTCCTCCTTG
>VMCW01000176.1 GCA_008081175.1 Flavobacteriaceae bacterium | reverse complement strand
GAACAAAACAAAGGGATTTCGCGTTTCAAGGCTTTGTCTGCAGTGCTGGCTGCAACGGTAGGTTTAGGAAACATTTCTGGTGTCGCTATCGCTATTCATATGGGTGGGCCAGGTGTTTTGGTCTGGATGTGGCTGACGGCTCTCATCGGTATGGTCATCAAGTTTTACTCCTGTTCCTTAGCCGTACAAATCCGAAGTTCTGACTCTTCTGGGGAGCCTTTGGGTGGACCAATGTACTACATGGAGTTGGGTATAAAAAAGTGGGGGAAATCTCTAGCCATTTGGTTTTCTGTCGCAGGTCTTTTTGGTGTGCTTCCTGCTTTTACCGCGAATCAATTGACACAAACATTTATGGATGTACTCCAGCCGAATAGTATGATTGCCCTTGGAACCATACAATGGAAATTGATTTTTGGAGTCGTTCTTTCTATCGCGAGTGCTTTCGTCATTTTTGGGGGCTTGCGTTCCATTGTTCGGGTTACATCAAATCTTGTCCCCCTCATGGTGGGGCTTTATTTTTTAATGGGTCTCTATATGTTGGTGACTCATGCAGAAGCAGTACTTCCTACCTTCAAGCTGATTTTCTTCGAAGCCTTTAACTTCAAAACAGCTGTAACGGGTGGGTTTTGGGGTTTGGTTATATTAGGTGTACGGAGAGCGGTCTTTTCCAATGAAAGCGGTGTTGGTAATGCTCCTATGTACCACGGTCAATCACAAAGTTCAAAAGGCACAGACGAAGGGCTGGCTGCCATGCTTGGCCCCCTTTTAGATACCGTATTAGTTTGTACGATCACTGGCTTATTGGTCATCATCAGTGGAGCATATAAAGTAGAAGGACTTAATGGTATCGTTTTAACACTGGAAGCGTTTAGACGGTTGTTTTTTGGAGTTGGAGACCTTCTTCTTTTGGTTATGGTGTTTGTTTTTGGTATCTCCACTTTGTTTACCTATTCCTACTACGGTGTCAAGTGCTTTGGGTACCTCACCCACCTCAAATGGGGTCCCCTCTACAACTATTTTTATATTGGGAGCATCATTTTTTCTGCCTTAGTTACTGTGGAGGTGGTCATTGGCATCATAGACCTTGCCTTTGCATTAATGTGCATTCCCAATATGCTTGCTCTTCTCTTTTTATCAAAACGGGTTAAAATCGAAATGCTAGAAAGAGGCTGGTTGAGCTAATCTTTTTTCTTCTCAATCCAAACTAGGTGGACCGGGGAGAATTCTAGGTCTGTACGGTTCTGATTTTTTATTTTTTTGATAATCTGCTTTAACTGCTTCTACCAGCTTGGGGTTTTTGTACAAGTCCGCCATGGTCATCGACAAGGCTTTTGCAGCATAGATCATCCCTTTGTGACCAATAGACATGCCCGTACAAGCTACCACCGCCCAAGAATGCCAAGGGCCGCCATCAGAAGCAACTGTAGCTGACATACGTATGGTAGGAACCACTTGACTTACGTCTCCTACATCTGTAGATCCTCCCTGTGCGGGTAACGTCTCTTGTAGAGGGGTTACCTTTCCGTTAATTCCAATTTGGGGTTTCCCCGACTCTTTTAAAATGGTGTTAGCATAGGCTATTTCATCTTCCGTATAGGTGATCTCTCCAAGAGTTTCCAGATTTTTTTGCATGATTTCTGCTCCTGTTCTGTTCACCAGTATTTCATAAATACCGGAGATGAGTTTTGTTTCGTATCGGGTACCCGTCATCAAAGCGGCCCCCTTGGCTATGTCCAGTGCTCTTTCATACATTTCGTCTACTTTTTCTACACTATTTTCTCTTAAGCGAGTCCATATTTTAGCATAATCGGGTACGACGTTAACAACATTTCCTGCTTGTTCGATTTGGTAATGAATTCTGGAAGTCGGTAAAATGTGCTCCCTGTAGTAATTCAATCCTGTTGTGTAGAGCTCCATAGCATCTACCGCGCTTTTTCCGTTCCATGGGTCGGCGGAAGCGTGAGACGTTTCTCCATAGAACATAACACGAAAGTCTACCAAGGCCTTGCTGGTTTCTGTTCCCGAAATGATGTTGTCTCCAGGGTGCCAGTCCATACATACGTCCAGTTGATCGAAGACCCCTTCGCGTGCCATCCAGACTTTAGCAAAGATGGTCTCTTCTGCGGGTGTTCCATAAAAGATAACTGTTCCTTTAAGGGTTCCTTTTTCTATCTGTTCTTTGATTGCTACAGCAGCAGCCAAACTAGCGGTTCCAAAAAGATTGTGACCACAGCCGTGTCCTGCAGCACCCTCTATACGAGCCTCTTTTGTGGGTTGTCTCTTCTGGGAAATTCCAGCATTGGCATCAAATTCACCAAGGATACCAATCACAGGTTTCCCCGATCCGTATTTGGCCATAAAAGCGGTGGAAATCTCTGCAACGTTTTCCGTTACCTCAAATCCATTTTGCCGTGCGTAGTCTTTTAGAAGTTTAGAGGATTTGTACTCCTCTAAAGACGTTTCTGCGGCTTCCCAAATGGCATCACTAAGGGTTGTTAATTCTTTTTGTTTTTGTTCAATACTTTGTTGAAGGTCTTTTTTTATTGTTTTAATTTGCTGTGCCTGTACAGGTAGTATCAGCGCCAACATCAGTAGTAAAAAAATGTTTTTTTTCATTGTCTTTTTATTTATTGTTTTAAAGTTAGTTTTTCTTTTGAACAGGTACAAAAATTCCCACGGCCAAAAAGAAAGCTCCCCCTATTAAATAAGGCCAGTCGATAAAGGAAAGCTTGGTATACATAATCCCTGTAACAACAATGCCCAAAACCGCTAGGAGAAAGCAAAAGAGTTTTATAATCCACCTAAAAAGCATATACGACTTTTGATTTCAATGTACGCAATACAAATTAAACTTGTGTATTTTTGAATGTGATTCGTTTATACCTTGTTGGCCTTTTCGTTTTGTTCGGTGCTATTGTTGCCAATGTAATCGCTGCAAAACTCCATTTGAAAAGCTGGTATGACCTCTTAATCGGGCTATCAGAAACACGGTCTTATTGGAGCCAGTTGGGGGTCAAAAACTTGATCTGGCTGCTTATTATTTATCCTTTCCTTTTGGGCCTAAGTGCTTTTCTTGGAAACCTAATCTCTCAAAAATTCTTTTCATTATGACCAGTACAGTAACCTATTTAGGAAATCTCAGAACCTCTGCTACCCATCTAGCTTCTGGATCAACTTTTATTACAGATGCCCCCGTTGATAATCAAGGAAAAGGAGAGGCTTTTTCTCCCACGGACACCGTTGCTACTGCTTTAGCGTCTTGCCTGATGACCATTATGGGAATTAAAGCACAAGATTTAAATATCGATTTGACTGGAACACGCGCAGAGGTAAAAAAAGTAATGGGAACAAACCCTCGTAGAATTGTAGAAATTCAAATTTCAATAACTTTTGTACAGCGATTCGACACAAAAACCCAGACCTTATTGGAACGTGCAGCGCTTACCTGTCCCGTAGCTTATTCTCTTCATCC
>VMCW01000011.1 GCA_008081175.1 Flavobacteriaceae bacterium | reverse complement strand
TCAAGAGCCAAAGGAGACCGTTTTAGAGCTAAAAAAATTTCAACTTTTGTTCAAAGTCTTTTTCCAAAATACAGTGCGGTTATAGCTAGGGACATCGATGAGTTCCTTGTGGTCGATCCAAAACTAGGCTTGGGATTAAAAGCGTATTTACAACAACATACCGCAATAACCTCTTGCTCTGCTTTAGGGCTTGATGTTGGTCAACATCCTCAAGGGGAAAAACCTATTGACCTAAAGAAACCCTTTTTGTCTCAACGCCGTTTTGCTCAAATTTCGGACCGTTACACAAAAGCTGTAGTGATTTTTGAGCCTTTGGAGTGGGGGTCTGGTTTTCATCGAGTCAAGGGGAAGGATTTTGTAATCGATTCGAACCTCTTTCTATTTCACTTTGGACTTGTGGATTACACTACAGCAGCTAATAAATCAAAAGATAAGGAACTCAACCAGTCCGGATGGAAGGGACATTTCAACCGGCGAATGGGACTTTATGAGGCCTTGGAAGAAGAAACACCACAAGACGCTGATCCACTTTTTTTAACAGCAACAAAGTATTTTACAAAAAACAGAAGGTGGTTGGCTTGGAATAAACCAGCTACACTAAAAGGACCAAGTGTTATAAAAATTCCAAAACGATTTGAAAAGATAGTCTAAGTCGTTTTCCTCATTTATCTTTACAAAAATTAATGCTATGGATCCCATTCAAATGGTGGACTTAAAAAAACAATACCTTTTTATCAAAAAAGAGGTTGATAATGCGCTAGAAGAGGTGTTCAGTTCAAGTGCGTTTATCAATGGTCCAGTAGTTCATGAATTTCAAAACAATTTAGAAGCCTATTTAAACGTTAAACATGTAATACCTTGTGCAAATGGTACTGATGCTTTACAAATCGCATTGATGGGATTAGACCTAAAACCTGGAGATGAGGTGATTACTGCTGATTTTACATTTGCCGCCACGGTAGAAGTTATTGCCCTTTTAAAATTAACACCTGTTTTAGTAGATGTAGATCCCCACACTTTTAATATTTGTCCAGATGAGGTAGAGAGAGCAATTACCCCAAAAACTAAAGCGATCATACCGGTGCATCTTTTTGGGCAAGTAGCGCCCATGGAGCCTCTTTTAAAACTGGCGGAGAAGCACAACCTTTTTCTAATTGAAGACAATGCCCAGGGTATGGGTGCTGTTTATACTTTTTCTGATGGTACCAGAGCAAAAACTGGAACAATGGGAACGGTGGGAACTACTTCTTTTTTTCCATCAAAAAACTTGGGCGCTTACGGTGACGGTGGTGCACTTTTTACAAATGACGATCAGCTGGCACATACCCTGAGAGGTGTTGTCAATCACGGAATGTACAAACGCTATTATCACGATGTTGTAGGGGTAAATTCCCGGTTGGATTCTTTACAAGCAGCTGTGCTTAAAGTAAAGTTGAAATACTTGGATTTTTACAATGAAAGAAGAAAAGAAGCAGCTCTTCGATACAGTCAACTATTGAAAGACCATTCTCATATTGAAACTCCTAAAAGAAGCTCAGATTGTGATAGCCATGTTTATCATCAGTACACACTTCGTATAAAAAATGGCAAGAGGGATGATCTGCTTTCATACCTCAATCAAAAAAACATACCCTGTGGGGTGTATTATCCAGTTCCTTTGCATTTACAGAAAGCGTATTTTAACGAAACTGCCTCTGAAAGTCAGTACGCCGTAACCAATCGTTTAGTTGATGAAGTGATCTCTCTCCCTATGCATTCTGAACTTTCCAAAGATCAAATTGAATATATTACTTCAGCAGTTATAGAATTTTTTAGATAAAAACTGTGTTATTTTATTTTTTGGTTTGAAAAAACTACCTTCATATAAACTTAAAACTATAATGAAAAAAACACTCTTAATACTGGCTCTATTTTTAGCCTTTTGGTCTTGGTCACAAACCACTTATCTTCAATGTGGTCAAGTTTTTGACTCTCAAAAAGCTAAAATGATGGGGCCACACACTCTTATTATTAATGGAAATAAAATAGCAGAAGTAAAAAAGGGATATGTCCTTCCTGAGGACAACAGCCCGGTAATAGATTTAAAATCCAAAACAGTATACCCTGGTTTTATAGACATGCACGTACACATAGAAGGGGAATATAGTCCGGACCGCTATTTAAAAGCTTTTACAAACAATCCTCCAGATACCGCTTATGAAGCAGGTGCAATTGCAGAGCGGACTTTATTGGCAGGTTTCACTACCGTCAGAGATATGGGGGGAACAGGAGTCAATGTTGCCTTGAGAAATGCAATACACAGAGGCATAGCAAGAGGACCTAGAATTTTTACAGCAGAAAAGGCCATTGGAACTACAGGGGGACATGCGGACCCAACAAATGGTTTTCGCGCGGATTTACAAGGGGATCCAGGGCCAAAAGAAGGAGTAATCAATTCCGCAGAAGAGGCACGAAAAGCAGTCCGACAGCGCTATAAAAATGGAGCGGATTGGATAAAAATTACAGCTACTGGAGGAGTGTTGAGTGTTGCAAAAAATGGACAAAACCCCCAATTTACAGAGGAAGAATTAGCTTCTATTGTTAAAACAGCTACAGATTATGGGCTGAAAGTTGCTGCGCATGCACATGGAGATGAGGGTATGTATAGAGCTGTTTCTAATGGTGTAAAAACGATTGAACACGGCACGCTGATTGAAAAACGAACTATGGAATTGATGAAAGAAAAAGAAGCCTATTTGGTTGCTACTATTTCAGCTGGAAAATTTGTTGCTGAACAAGCCAAAAAACCAGGAGCCTATCCTGCTGTAATTGTACCTAAAGCAATTGCTATCGGAGCTCAGATACAAGAAACATTCTCAAAAGCATATGAATATGGCGTTCCCATAGCTTTTGGAACCGATGCAGGTGTTTTTCCACATGGGGAAAATGCTAAAGAATTTGTCTATATGAATGAAGGAGGTATGCCTGTTTCTGAAGTACTACAATCAGCTACTTTAGTTAACGCGAAACTTCTTGATAAAGAGAACCAATTGGGTCAAATCAAAGAGGGTTTTTTAGCAGATATTGTGGCTACTGAGGAAAATGCATTGGAAAATGTCAATACCCTTACAGAAGTAACATTCGTTATGAAAAACGGCGTTATTTATAAGAATAATTAAACAAAATCTCCAGAGGCAGTTTCTAAAGAGCGATCAATTTTTTTGACCAAACCTTGTAAAACTTTTCCTGGTCCAACTTCAGTAAAATGGGTAGCGCCATCAGCAATCATATGTTGGATGGTTTGGGTCCATCGTACAGGTGCAGTAAGTTGGGCGATGAGATTGCTTTTTAACTCTTTGGTGTCTCGAACCCCTGTTGCACAAACGTTCTGATATACAGGACAGCTGGGCTTTGAGAAAACGGTGTTTTCAATAGCTACAGCTAGGCGTTCTTTGGCAGGTTCCATTAGGGGGGAGTGGAAAGCTCCTCCTACGGGGAGAACTAAAGCTCTTTTTGCACCTGCTACT
>VMCW01000016.1 GCA_008081175.1 Flavobacteriaceae bacterium | reverse complement strand
CAAAATAAAAAGACCAAATCCTCCACCTTCTATAAGTTGCTTGAGATTCCAACTAAAGAAAAAATCATAGTCGAGTGGGAAGGCATTTTTAAAATCGTACCACGGGCGTTCAAAGCGCACCAAAATTTCAGGTATAAGAAAGGCAAAAACAATTTGAAAAAATAAAACGGAAGTGGTTCGAAGAATTTGATAGTTGTTGTTTCTATACTTGATGTACATCCTAACCGCCATAACCGTCATCACCACACAATACAAAAACCCATAAAGAAACCATTGGCTTGCAACGTTACCATTGATAAATTTACTGATGGGATCAACCAAGTGCACCCAATTAACAATATAGTCCGGAAAAAAGTACAACAACACATAAAAGACTGTCAAAAACACAAAAACACTCCATCCAATCCACCCACGGTTGGTCGCTTTGTGGTGCCAAATCCCATTGTTTTTAATTCCAGGTGGTCCAGAAAGTACGTACTCCGGGAGAATGTAGAATAGGGCACCAACAATACCCAGTCCAAAGGTCAACCACCAAAGAAAACCTGCTTTTTCAGTAACGCTGCCCTTTGAGGTTTTAATAATATCAAACGCAAAACTGTGGGGTTTATTCCATATAACTTTATCCCATTGACCTTCCCTTTTATGTTCTCTATTTGCTTGGTTTAAGGCTTTGATGATTTTAGAAGATAAGGCAAAAGAACTACTGTATTTTTGTCCAATTATTTCTTTTTCAAAAGAGGAGATGAGTAATTCACTTTTAATATCTCTGCTGGATAGAAACGTATCAAAATCAGATTTTGAGAGTGTGAATTCTCCAGAAAAAGGAAGAGAGAGGAATGCTCCGAGGGCAAATAGGAAAAGTGCCAATCCTGTATTTTGTAATTTCTTCATGAGCCTGGAGTTGTATTTGAAAAGAACTTAAACCAAGGCTTCTTTTTTATAGAAAGTTCCGTGTTTTGTTCTTGATTAAATTGAATAATGACTTCCCTTTCATGAGAGGGATAGAATTCAGGATCAAATAGCGCCTCTTTGAAGTGTTCCAAGACGTAATAAATCGTTTTTTTTTGCTCCATGACTCTATTGAAAAATTCATGACGCAATCGAATTCCCAAAGCGTTTACACCCAGAAACACTTTACTTTTTTTATCAAAACTAAAGTGTAGGCATTTTTTTCCATTGCTGTGTTCCCAATAGAATCGAGTTTCGTTAGGCTCAGCTTGTGTTCCTATCCAACCGTATGTTTGGTATTCAATGTCAAAAAATTTTGCCGAGTTAAACCAGAAGCCAGGTTTATATTCTTTACGGTTACCACAGATTGTTTGTGCTACGGTTTCGCCCATCATTCTACCGGTATACCAAACTGCTTCTATGGCTTTTCGTTTGCCTATAGAAACCCTTTGCTCAGCACAATCTCCAACTGCATAAACATCGGGTAGGTTGGTTTCTAAAAAACTATTCACAAGAACCCCTCTGTTTGTTTCGATACCACTTCCATCTAAAAAGGCAATGTTGGGTGCTACTCCAGCAGTAAGCCCCACAACATTACAGGGTATTTCTTCTTCTGTGTCTTGTATTTTAACCCCTTGAACTCGACCGTTTTCATCTGTAACGATTTCCTTTAAATGCGTATTGAGTCGAAGGTCAATTCCCTTTTCCAGAATTTCTCTGTTGATGATTTCGGATTCTCCCTGAGGAAGGACACCATTCCAAAAACTTGTTTCTCTAACTAAGAAAGTAACAGGGATGTGTCTGGAATGTAGCATTTCAGCAAGTTCTATTCCAATGAGTCCTCCCCCCACAATTACAGCGCGTTTACACATTTGATTGTTTGGAGCATAGTGCTCAAGGTTTTCCAAGTCCTGCTTGTGATAGAGTCCCATTACCCCTTTGGCATCTTGCCCTTTCCAGCCAAATTTATTGGGCTTGCTACCCGTTGCTATAATAAGACTATCGTACTTCAATTTTTGTCCATTCGATAATTTGAGATTTTTTTTATTTGTTTCTATCTCTTCCACCCGACTTTGAATCAAGTTGATCTTGTTCTTTGTCCAAAAGTGTTTTTCGTAGGGCTCCGTATCTTCAAACTTCATGTGCCCCATATATACATACATTAGTGCAGTACGTGAGAAAAAATAAGGATGTTCTTCAGAGACTACTGTAATTTGATTCTCAGAATATTTTCGAATGTGTCGAGCAGTAGTAATCCCAGAAATTCCATTTCCTATGATTACAATTGATTTTTTGGGGGCTGTTTTCTGCATTAAGCTAAGTTAGTGCTTTTAATTAAAATATATTCGTAAATTAGTGGAACCAAATCTAAAATATCATGACTTTTTCTAGTCTGCATTTACTATTCTTTCTTTCAAATCACTGACGTAATTAATAATGGGATCGAAAGAAAATTTACAGTGGGCAAGTGTAAGAGCAACCGTACCTGTCTCCAAAAAAATAGTATGGGAAGCGTTGACACTTCCAGAACACACTCAGAAGTACATGTACCATTGCCAACTCCATACCACAGGTGTTTTAGGATCAACGGCAGTTTGGAAAGCTCAAACGAAAAATGGTGCGTGGGTAGATCACATAAAAGCCAAGGTGTTGGTGTTTGATGTTGGCAAACACCTAGCTTTTGAAATTTTTCATGAAGCTACTGATCGCTTTGGCCCTGCAGTTTCTGAATTGCATTTTTACTTAGAATCAATAAAAGAGGGAACGTGCATCTTTATTAAACAGGGTGATTTTAGCATCATAGAAAACGGAGCGGAACGTTGTGCTTCCTGTCAACAGGGGTGGGAATATGTTCTTCCAAATTTACTGACCAGCTGTCTTACTATTAAAAATAAATAAGATGATATAAAACCTTAAAAACCCAATTAAAAATATAAACCCCAAACCCATGATTATTGTACTTACCATTTTATTCACCCTTTGTTGTGTTGCTCTTTTATTTCGAATTCTCAAAGAATTTAAAACGGGCTATGATCTTTTTTCAGCAGTCTTGTATTTCATCATTTATATTGTTTCCTGTGGATTGATTTATATCTTCATTTTTGGAACCTATCACCTGACTTTAAATTTTTTGAATTAGCGTACTGTCCAATGGTAATACCAAGTCAAAGAATGAGGACCTATTCCCAGCCAATGCATAAAGTGTAAGATTCTAAAATGAAAAAACAATCGGAGAATACCATTCTCCAAGAATCTTCTTGAGGAGGTTGTGATTCTAGGTGCTAGTACTTTAAAGGCTGTAGTTTTATAAAGTTTTTTAAAAAAATCCAAGTCCTCACACACTTTATATCTGGGGTCAAATCCGCCTAAAGTCTGAAAAAGAGTTCGGTTTACAAAAAGGGATTGATCTCCCCCTCTACAAAGCAAGTGATTCCACTTGCTCCCTAAGGCAGCGGTATTGAGAAGCCAATTTTCAGCGTCAAACTGAAGTTGAAAACAGGCTGCCTTTATTCCTTTTTTATGAGCGTCTAATAAGTGTACATCGAAATGTTTTGAAACCTTGC
>VMCW01000143.1 GCA_008081175.1 Flavobacteriaceae bacterium | reverse complement strand
ACTTGAGTTTTAATGACATCAAAGACTTAGCATTATTGGGTTCATCTACAATGTTAAAACCTAGTTCAATTGTTCATTCAGCGGCTACGGTTGAATTAATTGAAAGAAGAACAGAGATTTTTAGTACTTCTGGTGCTGATATTCAGCAAAAGATGGATATAGTCTTAGTAGAACTTTCTGCTACTGCTCAAAATCAACAAGATTCTCAGACTCGAACTAATCACGGGATGAGAGGACATTGTTTTCAAGCAGGAGCTGAGTTTATAGAAAAGTATGATATTGCAACTGAAGCTTCCCAAATTGCTACTCAGGCTATTGAATTAGTGGAAGCAGACCAATGTCCAACTGAAGTGACGGATTTAGTTTTAGCTCCTGATCAGATGATGTTACAGATTCATGAAAGTGTAGGCCATCCTCTTGAGCTGGATCGTATTTTAGGAGATGAGCGAAATTTTGCAGGTTCGAGCTTTGTTCATTTAGAGGATTTTGGCAGCTTACAATATGGTTCCAAATTAATGAATATTGTTTTTGATCCTACAGTCGATAATCAACTTGCCTCTTATAATTTTGATGATGGAGGAATGCCAGCAACTAAGGAATATTTAATTCAAGATGGTGTTTTAGTTAGAGGGTTAGGGGGAATTGAAAGCCAAATTCGTTCAGGCGTTCCTGGAGTTTCTAACTTAAGAGCTTCTTCTTGGAACCGAATTCCCATTGATCGAATGGCGAATATCAATTTGGAACCTGGACAATCCACTCGTGATGAAATTATTAAAAGTGTAGAACGTGGAGTATATATGGAAAGTAATCGTTCATGGTCTATTGATGACTATCGAAATAAATTTCAATTTGGATGTGAATATGGACGAATGATTGAAAATGGACAATTAACTAAGGTAGTGAAAAACCCTAATTACCGAGGAATTACCAATCCTTTTTGGCGCAGTTTATCAATGGTTGGAAATCAAGATACTTTTGAAGTGTTTGGTACGCCTAATTGTGGAAAGGGTGAACCGAATCAAGTTGAGAGAGTAGGACACGCTTCTCCACTTTGTAAATTTGATCAAATTCAGGTATTCGGAGGAGTGTAAAACGATGAAACAGTCTATTTTTCAATCTATTTGCACATCAGTTTTCTCAACCTTAAATGAAAATGAGCAACTAACAATTTATCTTGAAGGAGAGGATTCGCAATACTTTCGATTCAATGATTCAAAATTAAGACAAACCGGAATTATTGAGGACTATAACGTTGTTCTTTCCTTGTATCATGGAAAAAAGTCTTTACAGGCAAATACGACTATATCAATTGATATTGATTTTTCAATACAGAACTTAACTAAAGAAATCGAAAATCTTCGTGGTCCTTTATCAGTTATTCCAGAAAATCAATTTACTAGATTTCCAAAAGCATTTTCAAATGTAATTACCCATGAAAAAGGTAATTTGCCTGATAGGGAGGAAATTCTTAAAAGTATTATGAAAATTATCTCCAGAAATTTATTGACTGGAGTTTGGACATCGGGAAAAATTTTTAGAGGTTTTTGTAGTTCAAATGGAACACATCATTGGTTTGAGAAAGATTCATTTATTTTTGATTATTCCTTAATTGATCGTAAAGAAAACATGGTGAAGGTTTTATATTCAGGCTCTCATTGGAGTCGTGTAGATTTTGAGACAGATTTTGATCAAGCCTGTGACCGTTTACAATTAATGAATAAACCTAAAAAAGAACTACAACCAGGAAAATATCGTGTTTGGTTTGAACCACATGCTGTAGCAGATTTTGTAGATATGTTTAACTGGCATGGAGCTGGAGAATCATACTTTCAGAATGGTTCAAGCTGTCTACTCAAAATGCGATCTCAAAATATTCATCTCTCGCCTAAATTTACTTTACTGGAATCATTCAAAAAAAATCCAACCGCAAGTTTTAATTCTCGAGGAGAAATATCAGAAGAAATTCCCTTAATTTCTAAGGGTAAACTTGTTAATACCTTAATCAATGATAAGTCTGCCTTAGAGTATAATTTGGTCTCAAATTTTGCTGAAGAAACGAATTCTTGGGGAATGGGTGAATTTATGAGGGCTCCATATATGACAGAAGGAGATTTAAAAGAAGAAGATATCCTAAAGCGACTGGATACAGGAATTTTTATTTCTAACATTCATTATTTGAACTGGAGTGATGCTTTAGGTGGAAGAATAACAGGATTAACGCGATATGCGTGTTATTGGGTAGAAAAGGGGAAGCTCATTGCTCCAATTAAAACAATGCGATTTGATGATTCCTTTTATAATTTTTTTGGAAAAAATTTGGAGGCGGTAGGAAGAAAGGTTTTGGCGCGTCCGGTTATAGAGACATACGATGGAAGAAATCCTGGATCAACCATGTGTCCAGGAGTACTAGTTAATAATTTTGAATTAACTCTCTAATTATCTATATTTCCTCGTTAAAATTGAATAGATTTGGCGTCGTACCCAAGTGGTCTAAGGGATCGGTTTGCAAAACCGTTATTCGTCGGTTCGAATCCGACCGACGCCTCAATGTGTTGCCCGGGTGGTGAAATTGGTAGACACAAGGGACTTAAAATCCCTCGGAGATAAACCTCCGTGCCGGTTCAAGTCCGGCCCCGGGCACAAAAAGATTGTGCAAATAAACAATAGAGACTAATTTCGACTATTATATGCGGCCGTTCCATTTAGCTTTTCCTGTTACTGACTTAAAAAAAACCAAAGACTTTTATACTAGTATACTCAATTGTCAACTCGGTCGTTCATCTGATCAATGGATTGATTTTAACCTTTATGGACATCAAGTAGTTGCCCATCTTGTAGATAATTCAAACCATGTTTCAGCCAATCACGTAGATGGCGATGAAGTTCCTGCTAGTCATTTTGGAGTTATTCTAGAGTTGTCGCAATGGGAAGAGTTGAAAAATCGATTAATACAGTATGGAATTCAATTTATAATTGAACCTAAGATTCGATTCCAAGGAGAAGCAGGAGAACAAGCAACAATGTTTTTCTTAGATCCTTGTGGAAATGCTTTAGAGTTCAAAGCTTTCAAAAATGATAACCAAATTTTTGCTACTGATGAATAATCAAGCTTTAGAACATTGGACACCAGAAATTGGAAGTTCTTTTTGGGCAATGGGGTTAGGATTATCTTTACTTTTCGTAATTGCAATTTTCTTTATAGGATCTAAAATTTCTTCTAAAAATAGAGAATATCTTTTGTATGCGATGGGATCCTATCAGCTCATTGAAGTTTCTTTTTTTCAGCTGTATCGTCTTTTTACAGGAGAATATGTGATTGCTACCCATCTTCCGTTGCAGTTGTGTTCCATTTCTGGAATTCTGGCCGGTTTAGTGGTTTTTTACCGTAAACAACTTATTTTTGAATTTCTATTTTTCTATGGGTTAGCCGGTTTTATCCATTCTATTTTGACACCTGAGTTTACTGTTGGAATCCCCTCAGCGGTTGAAATTTTTAATTATTATATGGGACACTCCATGTTATTCGTTGTTCC
>VMCW01000013.1 GCA_008081175.1 Flavobacteriaceae bacterium | reverse complement strand
TGGCATGTCGTGAAGGTATAAAAAAAGCACCTCGAAAGGTGCTTTAAATTTAAAATGTATCGGTTTTATTAAACCAAAGCAACACGGGCAAAGGCAGTTACTTCTGCACCACCTTCTGCTTTTACATAGTCACCTACGGACACCTTGTTGTCTTTGATAAAGTCTTGATTGACCAAGGTGTTGTCTTTAAAGAAACGCTTTAATTTTCCTTTAGCAATGTTGTCTAACATTGCCTCAGGCTTTCCTTCTTGACGTAATTGCTCTTTGGCAATTTCTATTTCTTTTTCTACGATAGAAGCGTCTACTCCTTCTTCGTTAAGGGCGATGGGATTCATCGCTGCTGCTTGCATTGCAACGTTTTTAGAAACCTCTGCAGCGCTGGCTACAGCACTAGAGAGCCCTACAAGGGTAGCAA
Organism: Flavobacteriaceae bacterium; assembly: GCA_008081175.1. Lineage (GTDB taxonomy): Bacteria > Bacteroidota > Bacteroidia > Flavobacteriales > Flavobacteriaceae > MS024-2A. The sequence goes on along the minus strand of VMCW01000013.1, from coordinate 3,135 downwards.
TCTTATTTCCAGCGTGGATGTATGATCCCACATAGGGAGCTTCAAGTCTTTCGAAACCACCGATTTCGATTTTTTCACCGATTACACCTGTTTGCTCTGTTAGCTTTTCGGCAACAGTCATTCCCTTGTATTCAGCTGCTAGAAAACTTTCTAAGTTATTGTGTTCCAGTGCAAGGTCAGTAAGCTCACTTGCCAGTGTCAAATAACTTTCGTTTTTAGCGACAAAGTCGGTTTCACAGTTTAAGGAAACGATTACTCCTGCTGAATTGTCAGCATTCACTTTTGCTAAAACAGCTCCCTCAGAGGACTCTCTATCTGCACGATTAGCAGCTACTTTCTGTCCTTTTTTACGAAGGTTTTCTACCGCTTTGTCAAAGTCTCCTTCAGCTTCAACTAAGGCTTTTTTACAATCCATCATTCCCGCTCCTGTTGCTTGGCGGAGTTTATTTACTTCAGATGCAGTAATTTTCACAGTATTCTATTTTTGTTGGGTTAGGCTTCTTTTTCTTCTTGGTTTTCTTCTGCAGCAGGAACTTCTTCTGCTGGAGCTGCTTCCTTCACTTCAGGGGTAACTGTGGCAGTCTCAGCTGCTGTAGTCTCCTCTTCTGCTATTGCAGCTGCTTCCATATTTTTGGCGTCGTTGTCAGAAGTACCATCTTTTTCATTTTTGCGTTCACTCAAGCCTTCAGCAACTGCAGCAGTAACTAGGCTTAATATTTTCTCGATGGATTTAGACGCATCGTCATTTGAAGGGATTACATAGTCCACATCTCTAGGATCTGAATTGGTATCCACCATTGCAAAAATGGGAATTTTGAGTTTTTGAGCTTCTTTTACAGCGATGTGTTCACGTGTGGTATCTACAATAAAGAGAGCTCCTGGTAAACGGGTCATATCTGTAATAGACCCCAAGTTTTTTTCCAATTTTTCGCGCAGACGATCTACTTGAAGACGCTCTTTTTTGGAGAGGGTTTCGAAAGTTCCGTCTTTTTTCATACGATCGATAGCCCCCATTTTTTTTACTGCTTTGCGAATGGTAACAAAGTTTGTTAACATTCCCCCAGGCCAACGCTCAGTAATGTAAGGCATGTTTACTGCTTTTGCTTTTTCAGCAACGATGTCTTTCGCTTGTTTTTTTGTCGCTACAAATAAAATCTTACGACCAGAGGCAGCAATCTTTTTTAATGCGGCACTTGTTTCATCAATTTTAGCCGCTGTTTTGTAGAGGTTGATGATGTGGATTCCATTGCGCTCCATATAGATGTAGGGCGCCATGTTTGGATTCCATTTACGGGTTAAGTGTCCAAAGTGGACTCCTGCGTTGAGCAGGTCATTTACTTGTGTATTTGCCATTGTGTTTTAGTTTACGTTCCTTTTTGATTAGCAACAAGTTCGAAACTTGTTTAGATGCTAAACTAACATCCGCCTTAGCGGTTTAAGCAACAGATTGATTATTAAATGAATGAACTTTGTTTTGCGTTTGCAAAACGGTACCAAATTAACGTTTCGAGAATTGGAATTTTTTTCTCGCTTTCTTTTGACCGAATTTCTTTCTTTCTACCATTCTAGGGTCTCTAGTCAATAAACCTTCAGGTTTTAACTCTGCACGAAAGTCTTCGTTTATTTTGCAAAGGGCTCTAGAAATTGCCAAACGAACGGCTTCTGCTTGTCCATTGGTTCCACCACCTTTTACTGTAACATTCAAATCGTAAGCTCCTTCCGTATTGGTCAACTGGAAAGGCTGTTGAATTTTATACTGTAAACTTGGTGTTGGAAAGTAGTCTGTATAGTTCTTTTTGTTTACCGTTATCGCTCCTTTTCCTTCGCTAACAAAAATACGAGCGACAGAAGTTTTGCGACGACCTATAGTGTGAACTGTATCCATTATAAGAAATCGTTAATATTAATGGTTTTTGGATTTTGTGCTTCTTGGCTATGCTCAGCACCTGCGTACACACGAAGGTTTCTGAAAAGGTCAGCACCTAATTTATTTTTTGGTAACATCCCACGTACTGCGTTTTCCACAAGGCGGGTGTCTTTTTTGTTGTGAAGCTGAGTTGCATTTAAAATACGCTGACCACCTGGGTAACCTGTATGACGAACATATTCTTTTTGTTCCCATTTATTACCGCTCAAGGTAACTGTGGCTGCATTTACTACAATCACGTTATCACCACAGTCTACATGTGGTGTGTAGTTGGTTTTGTATTTTCCTCTTAAAAAGTTTGCAATTACTGTTGCTACTCTTCCAAGGGGAAGATCTTTTACATCTAATACAACCCACTCTTTGTTTACAGTGTTTGCATTAGCAGATACGGTTTTATAACTCAGTGTATTCACAATATATAATTTATCTCCTATTGAAAATTGCTTCAACGGGCTGCAAATGTACAATTATAAATTACTTTGAAAAAATTTTTTTTTGATTTTTATTAGGGCCTTTGGCGAAGAACAAACAAGGTTTAATGCGCTTCTAACCAATTGTTTCCAATCCCAATATCGACCACCAAGGGAACCTCTAGTTTAAATGCGTTTTCCATTTCGATTTTGACCATGGATTTTAAAGAATCAACTTCATCTTTAGGAACGTCAAAAACAAGTTCGTCGTGTACTTGCAATAACATTCTAGTTTTCCAATTTTCGTTAGAAAGTCTTTTTTGTATGGCAATCATGGCTAGCTTGATGATATCCGCAGCACTTCCTTGAATGGGGGCATTTACAGCGTTGCGCTCTGCAGCACCTCGAACAATTGCGTTTTGGGAATTAATATCTCGTAAATAACGTCTCCTTCCCAGCACAGTGGTTACATAACCGTGGTCACGAGCAAAATCTATTTGATCTTGAATGTAGGCGCGTAGTTGAGGATAGGTCGCATAGTAGGTTTCGATGAGCTCTTTGGCTTCCGTTCGATTCAGATCGGTTTGTTGGCTGAGACCAAAAGCGGAAACCCCATATACAATTCCAAAATTGACCGTTTTTGCGTTACTGCGTTGCTGGCGAGTGACCTTTTCCAGAGGCACATGAAAAACTTTAGCGGCTGTAGCTGTGTGGATGTCTTCATTATTGTTAAATGCACTTAGCATTCCCTCATCTTTGCTTAGTGCCGCAATGATACGCAACTCAATTTGAGAATAG
>VMCW01000119.1 GCA_008081175.1 Flavobacteriaceae bacterium | reverse complement strand
CCGAAAAATATTCGGATCACGAATTCAACATTAAACTGTTTTGCGCAAGAAAAAGAGCAGAACACGCGGTCGCTACTTCCCCACTATCACAAGCCTCTTATTTCTCTCTTCCCAGTCTTTCCACACATACCTTGCTTTACAAAGGACTACTCCTACCCGAAGACATTAAGGGATACTATAAAGATTTAAGAGATCCAGCAGTGGTAACCCGTTTGGCTTTAGTTCACCAACGTTTCTCTACTAACACCTTTCCAACCTGGGACCTAGCTCAACCGTTCCGATACATGTGTCACAACGGTGAAATCAACACCTTTAGAGGAAACCTCAGCAGGATGCAAGCACGAGAGGAACTCTTAGAGAACGAACTCTTTGGTCCGGACATAAAAAAAATTCTTCCTGTCATTCTTCCTGGAAAGTCTGACTCTGCCTCCATGGATATGGTAGTGGAACTTTTACTAGCAACAGGGCGTTCTCTTCCTGAAGTAATGATGATGCTCGTTCCAGAAGCTTGGGAAAAACACGCTTCTATGGAAGAAGACAAAAAAGCTTTTTACCAGTACAATGCCTGTATAATGGAGCCTTGGGATGGGCCCGCATCTATTCCATTTACAGACGGTAAATACATTGGAGCACTACTGGACCGAAACGGGCTGCGCCCTTCTCGATATTCCGTAACTAAAGATGGCTATGTGGTCATGTCCTCAGAAACTGGAGTACTGGATATATTACCAGAAAACATTGAAAGACACGGACGCCTAGAGCCTGGAAAGATGTTTTTAGTAAACATGGATGAGGGACGCATCATCGAGGACGAAGAAATAAAAAAAGAAGTGATCTCTAAGAGACCCTATAAAAAATGGCTAAATGAAAACTTGCTTCCCCTAAAAGAAGTTCCCTATACCGGAAACAAAACCCCTGTTGAAAAAGAAGATTTTGAAACTCGGATGCGTATTTTTGGTTACACTCAGGAGGATTTAAAAACCCTTGTTACTCCTATGAGTGTCGAAGGTAAAGAAGCCATCGGTTCTATGGGAACTGACACCCCTCTAGCTGTACTTTCAGACCGTCCCCAGTTGCTCTATAACTATTTCAAACAACTTTTTGCTCAGGTAACTAATCCTCCACTCGATGGAATTCGAGAAGAAATTGTAACCGATACCAGTTTGAGTATCGGAAACGAATACAACCTTTTTGATATAACGGCGGACCACGCAAAAAAATTGAGCATTCAAAACCCAGTGATTTCAAATGAAGATTTGGACAAAATTAAATTCATAGAAGGAGATGACTTTAAAGCGACTACAATCTCTACTCTTTATGAAATCAATGGAGGCCTCAACGCATTAGAATACGCACTAGAGGACATGATAAAAGCTGTAGAAAAAGCCATAGATCAAGGAACAAACATCATCATCCTTTCTGACAGGGGAGTCTCTCCTAGTTTAGCTCCCATACCAATGTTGCTTGCTACTTCACATACACACCATGCTTTTAAACGTTTAAAAAAACGATCTCGATTTGGAATCATCATCGAGTCTGCAGAACCAAGAGAACCGCATCATTTTTCTTTACTTTTTGGTTACGGTGCCAGTGCAATCAACCCTTATATGGTCAATGAGATTATAGCGTACCAGGTTGAACAAGGAATCATCAGTTTGGATACGAGTAAAGCCATTGACAATTTCAATAAAGCCATTGCAAAAGGGATTGTCAAGGTGATGAATAAAATTGGGATTTCTACATTACATTCCTATCGTGGAGCTCAGATTTATGAGGCTTTGGGACTTTCCAAAAAACTGATCAATCGATTTTTTAGCAATACAGCAACTCGTATTGAAGGAATCGACTTATACGAAATCGAAAAAGAAATCAACAAAAGACACACCAAAGCTTACATTCACGAGTCCAAGTTGGGCCTCCCGCTAGAAATAGGAGGTGACTATCGCTGGAGAAGAGACGGCGAAGCACATGCTGTAAATCCAGCAACTATAGCAACATTGCAACAGGCTGTTCGGCAGAATAAACCCGAGAGTTACGAAGCCTTTTCAAAGATGATCAATGATCAAAATGAAAAGCTGATGACACTCAGGGGTCTTTTTGAATTTTCCAGTTTTGACCCCATACCACTAGACCAAGTAGAACCGTGGACAGAAATTGTAAAACGTTTTAAAACCGGTGCTATGTCTTTGGGATCCATCAGCCAGGAAGCGCATGAAAATTTAGCGATAGCAATGAATCGAATCGGCGGTAAAAGCAACTCTGGAGAAGGCGGAGAAGACATCCGTCGTTTTCAGCCTGATCAAGATGGGAACTTGAGAAATTCAGCGATCAAACAAGTAGCTTCAGGACGTTTTGGTGTATCGAGTCATTACTTGAGTTCCGCCAAAGAAATACAGATAAAAATGGCTCAAGGAGCTAAACCCGGAGAAGGAGGACAACTCCCAGGACCCAAGGTCAATCCCTACATTGCTTCAGTGAGAAACTCCACTCCTTATGTAGGCTTAATTTCTCCTCCACCCCATCACGACATCTATTCCATAGAAGATTTAGCTCAATTGATTTACGATTTAAAAAATGCTAACAGACAAGCTCGCATCAATGTAAAGCTTGTTTCTGAAGTAGGAGTTGGTACTATTGCTGCAGGAGTAGCCAAAGCCAAGGCAGATGTCATCTTAATCTCAGGCTATGACGGAGGTACAGGTGCCTCTCCTTTAACCTCATTAAAACACGCAGGTCTCCCCTGGGAGCTAGGTATCGCAGAAGCTCAACAAACCCTGGTATTAAACGATTTGAGAAGTCGGATTGTTCTGGAATGTGACGGCCAGATGAAAACAGGAAGAGATGTTGCAATAGCTTGTCTACTGGGAGCAGAAGAATTTGGTTTTTCAACAGCACCACTTATTGCATCGGGATGTATAATGATGCGTGCCTGCCATTTAAATACTTGTCCTGTAGGAATTGCAACCCAGGATCCAGAATTGCGTAAAAATTTCAAAGGCAAGCCCGAACATGTAATAAACTACATGTATTTTGTCGCAGAAGAACTGAGGGGTATCATGGCAGAACTAGGATTTAGAACCATTGATGAAATGGTCGGACAATCCCAAAAACTTAATATGAAAAAAGCCTTAGATCATTACAAGGCTCAGGGTATTGACCTCTCCGCAATTTTATACAAACCCGAAGTTCCACCTCAGGTAAAAGAACGCAACACGCAAACTCAAGACCATGGGTTGGAAAACGTTTTGGACTTTGATATTTTAAGTCAGGCACACCCCGCCTTATACAGAAAGGAAAAACAACACTTGGAATATCGTATCAAAAACACCAACCGTACGGTAGGTGCCATTTTGAGTAATGAAATTTCAAAAATTCACGGCGCTGGTGGTCTACCTAAACACACACTGAGCTTGAAGTTTAGAGGTACTGCAGGCCAAAGTTTTGGAGGATTTGCTACCCACGGTCTCTTTATGAAAGTGGTGGGAACGGTAAACGACTACTTTGGGAAGGGGCTTTCTGGAGCAACTCTAGTGGCGCAAGTCCCTGAAAAGGCAACTTTTGTTCCTCATGAAAACATCATCATCGGCAATGTG
>VMCW01000159.1 GCA_008081175.1 Flavobacteriaceae bacterium | reverse complement strand
CAGAAATTTACCAAAATCGATTACGCTATCAACGGGAGTAGCATCAAACAAGTCAAATACAGTACGTACAGACTTTTCTATGGCCATATCGGTCTTTTCAAACTGAGGAGAATCGTCTTCCATCCAAAATTTTAATAAAAATAAAAGCTGTAGCCAAGCTCCTTCAGAAAACAAAACTTCAGGGTGTTTAGAAAAACGTGATTGTTTTACAGCATTACCCTCTTCAATGAGTCCGGTGACGAATACTTTAAATTTTGAACGCAAACCTTTTAATACAGTCAATTTCTGTAATTTATCTCCGGAACCATTGAGTATGAGTAAAACAAAACTTCTATTCAATAACAATACCTCAAAAAAAGTATAATAGAAGGCAAGTAATTTTTCTTTTGGTGTTTGTGTACTGTAATTTTTTTCCTTGCTTATAAGCTGAAATGCATTCTCAAAAAATTCGATAAAAAGCTGATCTTGGACTTGATTCAATGATCCAAAATGCTGATAAAAATCACTTTCATCAATTTGTATCTGCTTACAAAATAAATACACGGATTTGGGCATTTTTTCCTGCTCTAAAACAAATGTTGAGTAGGCTTCGAATATTTTATTTTTGATGTTTTCTCCTTTTTTTTCCATAAATCAAACTTCTAAAACAAAGATAATCTGTTTATTTTTTTTGGCAAAATAGTAAACACTATTTAATTGGATTTTTAAAGTGTCATCTTGTCACACTTTTAAAAATGGTATTTTTTTTGTGTAAGGTAGCTGTAAATAAAATTAATTATGAGTACAGGAAAAATTAATGTAGCGGTTGAAAATATTTTTCCGCTGATAAAAAAGTTTTTATACAGCGATCATGAAATCTTTTTGAGAGAATTGATTTCCAATGCGACAGATGCAACGAACAAACTTCGACATTTAAGTAGTTTAGGTGAAATTAAAGGAGATCTAGGTGATCTTACAATAGAAGTCAAAATTGATAAAAAAGCAAAAAAACTACATATTATAGACCAAGGTATTGGAATGACTCAAGAAGAGGTTCAAAAATACATCAACGAGGTTGCTTTTTCTGGTGCTGAAGAGTTTTTAGAACAATACAAGGACACAGCAAAAGATAGTGGGATAATTGGTCATTTTGGACTTGGATTTTACTCTGCCTTCATGGTGGCAGAAAAAGTGGAGATTATCACAAAATCTCACAAAGAAGAATCAGCAGCACATTGGATGTGTGATGGCTCACCCGAGTATACCCTTGAAAAATCAGATAAGAAAACTAGAGGTACAGAGATCATCCTGCACATAGACAAAGATTCTAAAGAATTTTTAGAAGAGGGACGTATTCGAGAGCTTCTTCAGAAATACAATAAATTCATGCCCGTTCCCATTAAGTTTGGAACGAAAGAAGAAACACTCCCTCTTCCTGAAGATGCACCAGAAGATGCCAAAGCAGAGACTGTTACTGTAGATAATATCATCAACAATCCAGAACCTGCGTGGACAAAAAAACCTGCAGATCTCAAAGAAGAAGATTACAAATCCTTTTATAGAGAGCTGTACCCCATGCAGTTTGAAGAGCCATTATTCAATATTCATCTCAATGTAGATTATCCGTTCAACTTAACTGGAATCTTGTATTTCCCGAGACTCAATAACGACTTGAACATACAAAAGGATAAAATACAATTATATCAAAATCAGGTATTTGTAACGGATAATGTAGAAGGTATTGTACCCGAATTTTTGACTTTACTAAGAGGGGTAATTGACTCTCCAGACATTCCCCTGAATGTCTCTAGAAGTTATTTACAAGCGGACGGTGCGGTTAAAAAAATAAGCAATTACATCACAAGAAAAGTAGGAGACAAACTCAACAGCCTTTTTAAAAACGACCGCAAATCTTTTGAAGAAAAGTGGAACGACATTAAAGTTGTCATCGAATATGGAATGTTGAGTGAAGACAAGTTTTTTGAAAAAGCAGGAAACTTTGCACTCTATCCGACTACAGACGGGGAATATTTCACTTTTGAAGAGTTGAAAAAAGCGATCAAAGACCTTCAAACAGACAAAGATGAAAAACTGATTATACTGTATGCTTCAGATGTAGAAGCTCAGCACAGTTACATTGAACAGGCAAAAAACAAAGGGTATAAAGTCCTCTTGCTGGATTCACCAATCATAAGCCACCTCATACAAAAGCTTGAAGGCAGCCTCGATAAAGTTTCTTTTGCGCGAGTAGATGGGGATACTATTGAAAACCTCATCAAAAAAGAAGAAGCTTCTGTTTCTAAGCTAAGTGACAAAGAGAAAGAAACCCTTAAGCCCATGATTGAGGAAGTTGTAAAAGAAGGAGGGTATACCGTTCAATTAGAGGCCTTGGACAGTACAAGTTTACCCTTTGTACTAACACAACCAGAGTTTATGCGACGCATGAAGGAAATGCAACAAACTGGAGGAGGCGGTATGATGGGCAATATGCCCGACATGTTCAATCTGGTTGTCAATACAAATCATGAATTAGTCGGACAGATATTGGCTACCAAAACACAAAAAAAGAAAGAGCGTTTAATTCAACAAGCTTTGGATTTAGCAAAGTTATCACAAAACCTCTTGAAAGGTGAAGCACTGACACAATTTATCCAACGCAGTGTGGAATTGATCAAATAAAACTACCGCCTTCGGGCGGTTTTTTTATATTAAAGAATGCAAGTCATAACATCACTACCAGGAGACGGTACACCAATAGACATTAAAGGAGGTCGTTTACGCTATTTTGAGTCCTTTTTTCAAGAATCTGAAGCAAAAGAGGTGTTTAACTCACTTTTGGAACAAACCCCCTGGAAACAAGATCCGATTACAGTTTTTGGAAAAACCTACCAACAGCCTAGACTTACTGCGCTGTACGCAACGAACACTAAGCCCTATTCCTATTCTGGAATCACTATGAATCCACTCCCAATGACACCTCTTTTGGAAACCTTAAGGGATAAGATACATCAGGTTAGTTCAAGCACTTTTACTACTGTACTTCTCAATCTATACCGAGATGGAAAAGACAGCAATGGATGGCACGCAGATGATGAAAAGGAGTTAGGAAAAAACCCGGTGATAGCCTCCTTAAGTTTTGGTGCTGAGCGCTATTTTCACCTTAAACACAGAAAGGACAAAAACTTACGGTTAAAAATACCTTTAAAATCTGGAAGTCTGTTACTGATGGAAGAGGAAACCCAAACGTATTGGCTCCACCAAATTGCAAAAACTGCACGTCCTGTGGGACCTAGAATTAATTTGACTTTTAGGAAAATTACTTGAAAACTTCGTCTAGTACCGCTGCCAAACGCAAACCCGATTTGAGCAACTGCATACGAACAGTATCAAAATTGAGATAGCGGTATTCATAGCCCAAGTTAGTGTCCTCTGGAAGCTGCTCATATATTTGATTCGTCAACTCATGAACCTCTTTAATCCAGTCTTTGAGAGAACTAGAGGTGATTTGCTCTTTTTGAGCTTTAGAAAGCACAGGAAGATTCCGTGTCAGTTCAGAGTAACTCAGCTGGCTACTGTCTATCATATTGCTATCCCATAAACGATGTAGATTTGAACGCCCTCCAAACCATTTAATAGAAACAGCATTTCCCCCTTTGTCTTCCCTTTTTCCCAAGTGCA
>VMCW01000129.1 GCA_008081175.1 Flavobacteriaceae bacterium | reverse complement strand
CTATAAAGCTAAAATTGTATCTAGCAGGGTAGATTCCACCAGACTTTTGTTTTCGAGTTTAGAAAAGTTAAAGGACAAGCTGCAAGTAAAGCAAATTATAACTGCTTCGGCTATAGGAGTTTATCCCTCAGAGCTTCATGAACTCCAAACAGAAGCTACGACGGTGGCACCCAACTCTTTTATGGAGCAAGTGGTCTTGGCATGGGAAAAGGAAGCCAATTCTTTTTCCTCATTGGGTATTTCGTTGGCAACACTGCGAATTGGACTAGTCTTAGCTTCAAATGGAGGATTGCTGGAGCCACTAAAAATACCAACCTCGTTGGGTCTAGGAGCTGCTTTTGGAAATGGGAAACAAGGGCAATCCTGGATCCATGTTGAAGATGTAGTGGGTATAATTTTAAAAGCCTGCAAAGAAGGATGGAAGGGTGTTTTTAATGCAGTGTCCCCCAATCCAGTAAGCCAAAATGCATTAATTGGCGGATTGGCAAAGGCGCTTAAGCGTCCCTATTTTTTACCCCCACTTCCTAAATTTGTTATTCAGTTAATGGTAGGTGAAATGAGTAGTTTAGTGTTAGATAGTCATTGGGTAAGTTCCGAAAAAGTTTTACAAACATCTTATAAATTTAAACATCCACACCTCAAAGAGGCACTAGAGAATGTGTTGAAGCTGTCAAAAAGATGACAATTTGACAATTTTTAACTGTGGCAACACTTTTGTAAAACCAAAGCTGAAAACATAAAAATATGGCAAAGAAAGTAGTTCCTAAAAAGGATCCTGAAGTGAAAAAGGAAAAGAAAATAAAGGAAACCAAACCTAAAGCAGTTGGCCAAAACGAAGAACTTAAACAGTCCCTGGAGCAGGAAAAAGAGAAGTATTTGCGACTTTTTGCTGAATTTGAGAATTTCAAAAAAAGAACTGCTAAGGAACGTATAGAACTTTTTAAAACTGCTAATAAAGAAGTTTTAAGTGCAATGATTCCCGTTTTGGATGATTTTAATAGAGCTAACCAGCAAATTGAAAAAGAAAAAGGGGCTGTAGATCAAGAAGGTTTTCAGCTCATTTACAATAAATTTTTTGACGTACTTAAGGCAAACGGCCTAACTCAAACCGAAGTAAAAGTTGGAGACACCTTTGATCCAGAAATACATGAGGCGATCACACAAATTCCGGCTGCCAATGATAAGGAAAAAGGTAAATTAATTGATATAATCGAAGTTGGTTATCAATTAGGCGATCGAATTATCCGTTATCCTAAAGTAGTTGTAGGACAATAAACATGAAAGAAGATTATTACGAAATATTAGGAGTTTCCAAAAACGCTACTGCTGCTGAAATAAAAAAAGCCTATCGCAAAAAGGCCATTGAATTTCATCCAGACAAAAATCCTGACGATAAAGTAGCTGAAGCTAATTTTAAAAAAGCTGCAGAAGCTTACGAGGTGCTTGGCAATCAAGAAAAACGCTCTAAGTATGATCAATTTGGTCACGCTGCTTTTGAAGGAGGACAGGGCTTTGGTCAAGGGATGAATATGGACGATATCTTCAGTCAATTTGGAGATATTTTCGGAAGTGCTTTTGGTGGAGGAGGCTTTGGAGGAGGTTTTGGTGGCGGACAACGTCGTGCTAAGGGATCAGATATGCGGATTCGCGTCAAGCTGACCCTAGAGGAGATTGCAAATGGTGTCGAGAAGAAAATTAAAGTTCCTAGAAAAGTACAAGCACCTGGGGTGCAATACGGAAGTTGTTCTACCTGTAATGGCAAAGGGCAGGTGATGAAAATAGCCAATACAATATTGGGAAGAATGCAAACATCTTCTGTCTGTCCAAGCTGTAACGGAAGTGGAAAGACCTTATTGAATCGTCCTGCTGGAGCAGATGCACAAGGGATGATTAAAAAAGAGGAAACAGTATCTATTAAAATACCCGCTGGTGTAGAAGAAGGAATGCAATTGAAAGTTGGTGGTAAAGGAAATGAAGCTGCTGCTGATGGAATTTCAGGGGACTTGCTTGTGCTAATCGAAGAGCTACCACACGACAAATTTGTGCGTGAAGCAAACCACCTGCATTTTGACTTATATATCAGCATTTCGGAAGCAGCTCTTGGTGTTTCAAAAGAGTTGACTCTTCTAGATGGAAAAGCAAGAATAAAACTAGAGCCTGGTATACAGTCTGGAAAAACACTGCGTCTGAGAGGTAAAGGACTCCCAAGTATAAACAGTTATGGAAATGGTGATTTGTTAGTTCATGTAAATGTCTGGACTCCCAAAACGTTAAACAAAGAACAGCGCCAGTTTTTTGAAAAAATGCAGGGAGACACTAATTTTATTCCACATCCCGAAAAATCAGACAAATCCTTTTTTGAGAAAGTAAAGGATATGTTTGCATAAAATAATTGCTTTTTAAAAAAAAGTAATATATTTGAATTGATACTGATAAACTTTATCAGTATCTATTTTCTTTTTCATAGCAATTTTTTCCCATCCTCTAACGAGGGTGGGTTTTGTTTTTATACTAACTTTACCCCAAATGAATGTATTGAATAAAATCATTGGAGTTTTAAATTACGAATTCACCATTGGTGACTCTGTAACTTTTACACCAAAATCAGTATTGATTGTGATTTTGGTATTTTTTATTACCTCTCTTTTACTGAAGCTTTTTAAAAAAATCATCTATCGCACACTATCTGCAGATGCGAAAATAAAGTTCAAGAGTGTTTTCTCCTTTATTAATTATTTTATTTACATCATAGTTATTCTATTGACCTTGCAAAATATAGGAGTCAATTTGACTGCGGTATTTGCAGCCTCAGCAGCACTTTTAGTGGGTGTTGGTTTGGCTCTACAAACCTTTATTCAAGACATCATCTCTGGTATTTTTATACTTGTAGATCAATCCGTTCATGTAGGTGATATCATTGAAGTTGAAGGACAAATAGGTAAAGTAGAAAATATTAAACTTCGAACTACGCGAGCAGTTACAAGAGAAAATAAAGTACTTATTATACCCAATCATAAATTTTTAATTTCAACTTTATTCAATTGGACAGAAAATGGTGTGATCACCAAAGAGAGTGTTACCGTAGGGGTTTCATATGACAGTGATGTTGACCAGGTTACACAGCTTTTATTGGATTTAGTAAAACAAAATGACAAAGTATTGGAAGACCCAGAACCTTTTGTTGTTTTCAATGATTTCGGTGATAATGCCTTGCAATTTCAAGTCTTTTTTGCTTTGGACAGTAGTTTTCAGGCCAATATCGTTAAAAGCGATATGCGTTATGCCATATTTAAAGCGTTCCAAAAAGAAAACATCAACATTCCGTTCCCTCAACGTACCATTAGTTTTTTAAATCCTCCTAAATCACTACAATGACCAAAATATTGATCATAGAAGACGAAGAACCTATACGTAGGGTACTGGTTCGTATTTTAAGCGATGAGGACTCGAATTATAAAATCTCAGAAGCAACAGATGGTAAAGAGGGACTGAACCTAATTAAAAAAGAAAAATTTGATTTGGTTCTTTGTGATATTAAGATGCCAAAGATGGATGGCATTGAGGTTTTACAAGCTGCTAATGCCAAAAATATTAGCGCTCCTTTTATTATGCTTACAGGTCATGGTAATGTGGAAACTGCTGTTGAAGCAATGAAGTTAGGGGCTTATGATTTTATTTCTAAGCCGCCGGAT
>VMCW01000202.1 GCA_008081175.1 Flavobacteriaceae bacterium | reverse complement strand
AGTATTTTGAATTCCAAAAATCCGAATTAAACCTGTTGTGATTTGTTGTGCAGCACCACTCTCGGCAACTAATTTCCCCAACATAGCCCCTAGGCCAAGAATCATTACAAGAAAACCCAATGTTCCACCAATTCCTTTCTCAATGGAATTTACTATAGTATCTAAGGGCATCCCTTGTGTTATTCCAATTCCTATAGAAACAATAATAAATGCTATAAAAGCATTAAACCGAAAGAAAACGATGAGAAGGAAAAGGGACAGAATCCCTAAAGATACAATAGCTAATGGCATAGATTATTTCTGCAATACGCTTTAAAGATAAAAGAATTTGTAAATAAAAAGGTTTGCTTAGAGAATTCGAATTTTTATCTGAATCCAAATTCGTAAAAAATATAACAGTAGAATTCAATACATTGCACTTTATTTTAAATGAAACAATACGTTCGCATTGGTTTTGTATTATTTTTCCTTGTCCAATTAATTCAAGGACAAGACACTTATACTCCATTAAAAGCAAAAGGCTCCAAAATAAAAATAGATGGAATCATACAAAAGGGAGAATGGGAATTTTCTGAAAAAATTGAATTAGATTATGAAGTCAATCCAGGAAATAACATTTCCCCAAAAGAAAAAACTGCTGCCTATATCACCTACACTGACACCCACCTTTACCTAGCCATTCACGCTCTATCAGACCCAAAAAAAATTCGGGCTTCAGTGCGTTCTCGTGATGATTTTGGACTTATAAGTGACGATTTTGTTCTACTCCGACTGGATACCTATGCAGACGGTAGAAATAATTATTTATTACTAGCCAATGCATTTGGAAGTCAGTTAGACGCAAGAGCAATCAACGCGCTAACTGACGAAGAACGTTACGACATTAGCTTTAATTTAGAATACGAAACCAAAGGAACTATTGTTGAGGACGGTTACCAAGTAGAATTCAAAATTCCGTTTTCATCAATTCCCTTTCCAAATGGAATAAATCAAGAATGGCATTTTAATATTACACGTCAAGCTTTTAGAGACGGAATACCAATAGACATAAGAAGTCAACCCTTTGACAGAACAGATCCTTGCCAGGTATGCCAAACAACAGACAAATTGATTTTAAGCGGGTTGATTATTGAAAAAAGAACTGAACTTCTCCCCTATGTGTCGGCAGGACTGGGTGGTAAAAAATACACTGCTGATGCCGCAATAGTATACGACAAAATTAAACCCAATGCAGGTCTGGGAATGAATCTTGATTTAAATAAAAACAGTACTCTTGAGCTAACGCTAAATCCAGATTTTTCTCAAGTAGAAGCCGACGTTACACAAATTGACATAAACTCCTCTGTGGCTTTGGAATACCCTGAAAGAAGACCTTTTTTCAATCGAGGTACCGATATAGTCCAATACAGTAGTGGTGCTTTTTATTCCAGATCGATAAACAATCCATTGATTTCAACAAAATTTATCAGTCAAGGGAAAAAAGAACGAATGTATTTCTTGACCGCCTTAGACCAAAATTCTGTATATCAAATTGCAGGAGAAGATCGCTCCTATCTCGGATCTGGAGAACAGTCGTTTGTAAATGTAATGCGCTACCAACGTCTTATGAATAAAAACAGCCGCATGGGTTTGTTCTCATCCAATCGTTTTTATGAAAAAGGAGGGTATGGTAACTTGTTTGGTACAGACGGCTGGTTTTTGTTTTCAAAAAATTGGCGTTTTACTTATGAATTATTTTTTAATATAAATGAAGAACCCGTAGCCAATTGGATAGAGTCTGAGGATCAAATCCTTGATCGATCGGTACAACTCAATGGAGAACGATTCAAAGGAAGTGCGGTTTATCTTCAGTTGTACAGAAATACAGCACATTGGAAATCCTATTTTAGCCTGAGAGACCTATCTCCCAATTATCAAGCCGACGTTGGATTTGTAGTAAAAAACAACAGAAGGTGGGCTACCCTATATCATGTCTATCAAAATTTTCCCAATAAAGAGGGGCTTCAATTTTTTAGTTTTGGTACTAAAGCAGATCTCAATTACACCTATCAAGACTACCTTAAAGCAATTAGTGTGGATGGAATCATCAGTTTGAGTACCTATTTCAATACTGTAATCAATTATACCTATGACTGGGATATTTTTAAAAACTTCCTTGGCAGAAACTATCGGAATGTTGGCAAAAGTGAATTGCTTTTGGACAGCAATCCCTCCGAATCTATTTCAATTAATTTAATGATGACTTTTGGAAAAGATTTAGCTTACAATGAAGAAGTTCCTGAAATAGGAAGGGACTTTAGCTTATTTTTTATGCCCGGTTTTCAATTGAATAATAAACTGAAATTATCCCCTTCTATCCGTTACGCGCGATTAACAAATCTAGAAACCAAAAAAAACTACTATAACGGAGCAATTACTCGATTTTCTGTACGATATCAATTCAATAACTTTTTCAATGCACGCCTGATTTCTGAATACAATACATTTACAGAACGCTTTTTTATTCAACCCTTGATACAGTGGAATCCAAATCCATCAACTGTTTTCTATATTGGTGGAAATCAAAATTCGCTGAGCGATTATAATAGGGAGTTGTATTCTTTATTTAGAATTGATCAAACCCAATTCTTCTTAAAATTCCAATATTTAATTGGAATTTAAACTTGATAGAATTCAATTTAATAAAAAATTCATGTTTTAAGTTAGAGTTAACACCTTAACCAATGTTACATGGTAAATAACTCTTAAATTTAACACCAAAAATGACTACAATTTTATTCGACTAGAGGACAAATAAATGAACAAGCAATTTTACATTCTTTTTGCATCAATCCTTTTTATTAAAGGTTCTTATGGACAAATCAATAACGCTCTTTTTGAATCCATAGAAACCCCTGCTACAGAAATAGAGCTACTACCCGACTCCATGATTTTTACACAGCGTTTGTTATGGGGAGAAAAAGGTTTAATGAGAAGTACAAACCTACTTCCACTCTCTGTAGAAAATAGAGAAAAGGAAATGAAAATAAGAAGAAAAATGCTCCTCGCTCATCAAGTAGTAGGTTATACAACTCTTGCTGGTATG
The DNA here is from genome assembly GCA_008081175.1 of Flavobacteriaceae bacterium. Taxonomy (GTDB): domain Bacteria; phylum Bacteroidota; class Bacteroidia; order Flavobacteriales; family Flavobacteriaceae; genus MS024-2A. The sequence goes on along the minus strand of VMCW01000202.1, from coordinate 659 downwards.
ATTGCTCAAGGCATATTAGGAGTAAAACTCTACAATGGTCAAGGAAAATATAGAGAGGCACATGAAGTTATAGGAAATATTACAACTGCTTCTTATTTTACAGGAGCTGGACTTTCTTTATTTGCTCCCCCTCCACTCATAAGTGTTAAAAACAAAGGTCTCACCTCTATAAAAGCACATAAGTGGCTTGCCTCCGTTCATTTTTCTGCAATGATTGCAACTAATCTATTAGCTGAATCGAACACAAAATACCACCGTGCAGCTTCATTTACTCTTTTTGGAAGTTATGCTTTGGCTGTTCTAGCATTTAAATTTTAACAATGAAATACTTTTGTTTTTTAGTCATCGGAATTCTTGTTCAAACTAAAAGTGTTGCACAAGAAAAAAAATGGGCATTGGATACAAATAAAAGTGAAATTTCATATACAGGGAATCATGTTTTACATGCATGGAAAGGAGTAAACAGAAAGGTAAAAGGCATCCTTGTATTAGAAGACAAATCTCCTGAAATTAAAGAACTAGCACTACTGACATTGGTAAGGGATTTTGACAGTAAAAATTCTGGACGGGATGCCCATGCTATGGAATTCTTAGAAGCCCTATCCTATCCAGAGGGTCGATGCTACTCAAATAATTTCGAAAAAATAAAAGACTCTATT
>VMCW01000148.1 GCA_008081175.1 Flavobacteriaceae bacterium | reverse complement strand
AACATCTTATCCAAAAGTTTACTAGAATTTACCAAAGCTAGGGGAAGAAAAAACCTAGAGGAGGTTCTAAAAAGTAAAACCGATAAAGAACTGGACTGGTTTTTTAAAAACTACATTATAGATCGAGAAGCTTTCGACCTTCATATTAAAAATGTGATTAAAGGCAAAGAATCTCTTTTTGTAACGGTAAGTGAAAAAAACAATAAAGCTGTTCCTTACAAATTAGATCTTGTAAAAAATGATTCTATCCTTAATGAAGAATGGATATATCATAAAGGAAAAGATACCGTAATCAAGGTCGAAAGAAAAGATTATGACTTTATTGCGCTCAATTCAAACCGCTATTTGCCTGAAAAAAACAGACTTAATAATTGGAGTTATTTAAAATCACTTTATGGTTTTAAGCCTTTAAAACTCACTTTTTACGGAGACAGTGAAAACCTTAAACGCAATCAACTATTCTATCATCCCATATCCGATTTTAATGTCTATGATGGCTTTACCGGAGGGATGCGAATCTACAATACTCGAGTAAAAAATCAACCTTTTGAATTGGATTTACATCCACAATACTCCTTTAAAGAAAATGATTTTGTGGGATTTTTTAGAACACGTTATCGATTTATTAATCACAAAAGCACAAACTATCTGAATCAACTTTTTTTAACTGGAAAAAGCTACCACTACAACACTAATCTACGATATACCTCGATTCAACCTTCCTTTTCAATGTATTTTAGGCCTATGGACTTAAGGTCAAATAAAAGACAATTTCTTAACGTCTCTTGGTACAATGTTTTTCGAGATCGTGATCCAAACATAGAAGTAAGCCCAGATTACAGTGTTTTAGCTTTTCTCTATCGTTACAACAATTCTGATGCTGTAAATGTTTTTTCAACGAGCTCTAACCTGGAAGTGTCTAATAAATTTGGAAAGGTGTATTTTACAAGCATCTACCGTAAGCTCTTCCCTAGTGGGAGACAATTGTCTTTACGCTTTTTTGCTGGAAAGTTCCTTTGGCACAATACTACTGAAACTCAATTTTTTGATTTTAATTTGAATCGCTCTCCCGACTATCTTTTCCGATACGATTATTTAGGGCGATCTGATGAAACTGGAATTTGGAGCCAACAATTCGTCCCTGCGGAAGGAGGATTTAAAGCGTTTTTTGACGAATCCTCTTCAAACAATTACATGACTTCTATCAATGCATCTATTGGTATTTGGAAATGGATCGAATTTTATGGTGATATCGGAGTACTCAAAAACAGGAATAGAAATGCTTTAGGATATTTTGATTCTGGAATTAAATTCAATTTGGTTCAAGATTATTTTGAATTGTATTTTCCTCTTTATTCTTCAAATGGTTTTGAACCTACTCAATCGAGATACGCTACCAAAATCCGATTTATTTTCTACCCTCGTCTGAGCACCTTAAGTAGTCTATTTACTCGCAAATGGTTCTAAATCATTCTTTTAATTAAATTATCTAGAGTTTTAATTTAATTATATATAACGCTCCAATTTTTGTATTTTAGCCTTGCCTTATGGAAGCCAAAAAACAAGAAGAAGCGCTTAAAATTTCTTTCGAAACTTTTAAAAAGCAGGTACTAAACGATTATAAAATTGCTGTAACTAGCAGGGAATGTAGTATCCTAGGGAGACGTGAAGTCTTTTCTGGCAAAGGAAAGTTTGGAATTTTTGGAGATGGAAAAGAAGTACCTCAACTGGCTTTAAATCATTTTTTTCAAAAAGGAGATTTCCGATCTGGGTATTATCGCGATCAGACATTACTCATGGCGCAAGGCTTGTTGTCTATATCTAATATTTTTTCAGCCCTTTACGCAGACTTGGATCTCAACCGCGAACCCATGTCAGGAGGTCGGCAAATGGGTGGTCACTTTGTAACACCCAGTAGAACAGCTTCTGGCGAATGGAAGAACCTGATGGAACAAAAAAACCATAGTGGAGACATCTCTCCTACTGGTTCTCAAATGCCTCGATTATTAGGTCTTGCTCAGGCTTCTAAAGTATATCGTCAACTCAACATCAAAGACAGTCAAAACTTCTCCAATAATGGAAATGAAATTGCTTGGGGTACCATTGGTAACGCGAGCACCAGTGAAGGAATGTTTTTTGAAGCAATCAATGCCGCTGGAGTCCTCCAAGTCCCAATGATAATAAGTGTTTGGGATGATGAATACGGTATATCCGTTTCCAACAAAGAGCAAACAACAAAGCAAAGCATTTCAGAAGCCCTAAAAGGATTTCAAAGAACAGATAACGAAGCTGGATTTGAGATACTCACAGTCAAGGGCTGGGATTATCTCGACCTTATCCAAACGTATGAATATGCTTCGCGCATTGCGCGAAAAGAGCACATTCCTGTGTTGGTTCATGTTACAGAACTCACACAGCCCCTTGGACATTCTTCTTCTGGTTCTCATGAACGCTACAAATCAAAAGCGCGTTTAGAATGGGAAAAAGAATACGATTGTAACGTTAAAATGCGAGAATGGATTCTTCAGGAAGGACTGGCTACAGAATTAGAACTGGAAACACTCGAGAAAGAGATCATTAGTGAAGTACGTGTAAAGCGTCGAGAAGCTTGGAATGCTTATCAAGCTCCGATCCTTAAAGAAAAACAAACTCTTTTGAGTTTCGAATCTCTATTAAAACAACAAACACACAATGATCCTAGAGTTCAATTAATTTTTTCTCAATTAGATCAAATAGAAGAATTGGGATACAAAGATTTGATCTCTGCTGGACGAAAATTAAACCTACTGGTAGCAAAACATCCACAATGTAAAACTGAGGAATACAAACTGTGGTTTGAAAAACTACACAATGACGTCTTCGAAAAAATTTCCTCTAAGCTATACAACGTATCCAAAGAAGATCTTATTCAATTTGAAAGCACACCGCCTATTTACAGAGACGAGGACATACCCGTAGATGGCAGAATCATCATTCGGGATAATTTTGAAGCCTTATTTGAAAAATATGACAACTTACTCATGTTTGGTGAAGATGTTGGAAAAATAGGTGATGTAAATCAGGGAATGGAAGGTTTACAGAAAAAATTTGGTGCTGTTCGTATTGCAGATTCTGGTATACGAGAAGCTACTATTGCGGGACAAGGTATTGGTCTGGCACTTCGCGGACTTCGTCCCATAGCCGAAATTCAATATTTGGATTATATTTTATATTGCTTGCAAATACTAAGTGACGACCTGGCTTCCATGAGCTATAGAACGGTAGGGCAACAAAATGCCCCACTAATTATTCGTACACGAGGACATCGCCTAGAGGGGATTTGGCACTCTGGATCACCTATGGGTGGATTGATTCATCTGTTGCGAGGAATTCACATATTGACACCTAGAAACATGACTCAAGCAGCAGGGTTTTACAATACACTTCTCCAAATTGAACAGCCTGCTGTAGTTATTGAATCCTTAAACGGTTATCGCCTGAAAGAGCAACCTCCTATTAACCTAGGAGAATTTACAGTCCCTTTAGGAAAAATTGAAGTCTTACAGCAGGGAAGTGACGTTACCGTTGTTTCATATGGATCCACTTTGAGGATTGTGGAGAGCACTTCGAAAAGATTGCTTCAAGAGGGGATTTCCATCGAAGTGATAGACTTACAAAGTCTAATTCCTTTTGATTTAAGTAAAGAAATAAAAGATAGTATCGCTAAAACAAGTCGTTTGTTGATTGTAGACGAAGATGTTCCTGGCGGTGCCTCGTC
>VMCW01000081.1 GCA_008081175.1 Flavobacteriaceae bacterium | reverse complement strand
GAGGGAGTTTTGCTCGTACCTCTACCTTACCATAAGTAAAGGAAACCTTAGAATTGAGACGGGCAGAAGTATATGCTTGTGTGGTGCCAGAATGGGTATACGCTTCCTTTTTAGCCTTGATCTTTAGAGTTCCTTCACTTACAAAAGCGTTGTCTACTCGATCAGTATAATGTTGTAACTCGTTATTGTACCAGCTTCCGTTGTTGGGGGCAACTGTTTCCATAAACCATTTGCTCGCATTTACTGAAGTTTCCTCTTGATCGAATTCATCGCTCCAGATCAATTGATACATTGGTTCTTTTTGAAGGGGTTGTTGACAAGAAAAAAGAAGAAGGAGAGCTAAAAGAGAGAGAGTATATTTCATCATACATAAATTTAACTGTGTACAAGGTTACTAATTTTTGTTTTCTAAAGAAAGTATTCTAAAACTTATTTAGATGGGTTACCATTACAAAAACATAGAAAAAGAGGGTCATCAAAGTCAGTAGGGCTGCAGTCCCTTTGATCAATTCCTTTTCTGTTGTGGTATTGATCCACTTTAAAGTGGGTTGAATACCTTTCAACAACAAAATCAATCCAAACAATGCCAATACATAGGCCAATAATTCCATTCCACGAAAATTAAAATAAATGTTACACAGAACAAGTTAAGCTCTGTAATTTTTGGTTTGTACGAATTAAAAGTTTGCCCTTATTCATTCACTTTAACCGAAAAGGGAAAACTCACAGAAGTCTTTTCCCAACTGAGGCTTATTTCTCCCTCAGTTTCATTGGTTCTTTCAACCCGATAGGTCAGCTGTTCTATAAAAGTATCCGTGTTTTCTGGTGTAACTTCAAATCGCAACACGTCTTCATTTGGATCGTATTCATCTTTACCGTGCTGGTCCCAATTTCGGTTAAAGATTAGTGTCCATTTGTCTTGATTAGGTATGGTGAAAAAACCGTATTTACCTGCTTTTAAGGTTTTACCATCTATGGATAGGTCCTTGTTCGTTTCCAGCCAGGTGGCGTTATGTGCTCCTGCTTGCCAAATTTCGCCATAGGCTAAAAGTTCGCCAAAAATAACCCTTCCTCTAACACTAGGTGCAGCATAATCTATATGAATATGAGCATCTTGTATCAATGTCATGGCAAATTTTTTAGGACTTAATACTGTTTTTTTGTCGGTAGTTGTTTCTTTAGGACTGTGGTTTTTATGGGAATTGTTTTCGTTGTTTTTACAGCCAAAAGTTAAAAGAAGCAATAGCAAAAAGGTCAGGATGTTTTTCATTCAACAAAGATATCAAAAGGCTTTGATTTTTTAGATTGGATCTTTCCAAATCTAGAAATTAGTTTTCATCTGAAACAATTCGCTGATAACGTTCGATTAACTCCTCTGCTTTTTCTGGATTACTTTCTACTAGGTTGTTTTTTTGTGAAGGGTCTGTTTCTAGATTATATAATTGATGTATGTCCGAATATCCTACCTCTATTTGGGTGTATTTTGTGACTTTTGGACCGTTATATGGTGGGATATATGCCCAATTCTTGTGCCTAAGAGCTGTTTTCTGCTGAGCTTCTAAAATGAGTTCGTTTCTTCCAGAACCTGTATTGTTGAAAAGCACCTCAGAAAGGTCTTCTCCATCTTTTGATTTTTCTTCAGAACCAATCAAAGAAGCAATAGAATTTAGTATATCAATTTGAGAAACCATTTCATCAGAAATTTGTGGCTTTATGGTTCCTTTCCAGTGTGTAATAAAAGGTACTCTTGTTCCTGCCTCAAAAAGACTGTATTTTCCTCCTCTAAAAGGTCCCGACGGTGTATGAGGTCCCAGCTTTTCGACTGCATCATCATAGTATCCATCATTCAGCACAGGGCCGTTATCACTAGAAATAATAAGTAGTGTATTTTCGAGTAACTTATTTTCTTCTAGATGCGAATACAATGCTCCAATACACCAATCTGCTTCTAGTATAGCATCCCCTCGAGGACCCATTCCAGAACTCCCTTTAAATCTGGGATGCGGTGTTCTAGGTACATGAGGCTGTTGTAAGGAATAGAATAAAAAGAAAGGTTTATTATTGTTTTCTGAGGTGTATTTTTTTGCACGATTTAAAAATTCATCCGCCATATCGATGTCGCTCCACTTGGCTTTTTCACCACCTTTCATAAAACCTATCCGAGGTACTCCATTTACTATAGACCCATTATGACCATGGTGCCACTTCATAGATAGTAATTCGGGGTTTTCTTTTCCTGTAGGTTGTCCCTCAAAATTCTTTTCAAAATCAACTTCCAGAGGGTCTTGTGGGTCTAGATTAACAACGTTTCCATTTTCAATATAAACAGTAGGAACTCGGTCTTGTGTATCGGGAAGGATAAAGCTATAATCAAATCCAACCTCATTGGGACCAGGACTGATTTTTTGATTGTAATTTATTTTTGAGTTTCCTAGTCCCAGATGCCATTTCCCAATAATTCCAGTTTGGTATCCTTTGTTTTTTAACATTTTAGGTAAGGTCAATTCTAGTGTATCCAGAATTAAATTGGCACCGGTTAAAATTTTAGCACGTTTATTTCTCCAAGGATAGGTACCTGTAAGTAATGCATATCGACTAGGAGTACATGTGGCTGAAGCGGAATAGCCTTTTGTAAAACGCACTCCAGAATTTGAAATTTTATCAATATTGGGTGTTTTTAATGTACCAGAACCATAGGAGCTCACATCTCCGTAGCCCAAGTCATCTAAATAAATCAAAATGATGTTGGGTGGTTTTTTTTCTTTCTGTTTTGAAGTAGAACAGCTGTTATAAATAATAAGTAATGAAAGAGCAAATACAAAGGGGTGGAGTCGTTTTATCATGCCTAAAGATAGCTTAATCCTATAAATTTAAAAATTATAGAAATACCACAACTGCTCCGCATTCAATGAGTCAATTTTTTTTTAGAGGGATGAAATGTACTTACATGAAGTAAGAGAATAGGTGTTTCCGCTTCTAACAGATAAAATCTTTGGAAGATAGCGGTTCTACTGTAGCTTTTGGTAAACCAAAAATTCTAATTTTTTTAATGATTGTCCTTAAAGAAAGTAATTTTTGAAATAACTCTAAGGTGGCGACTTTATGGAGATGAAATCCTATTTGAAATCAACACGAGAGAGAAGTACTGTTTTGGGTTGTGTCCAGAGGTGTAAAAGAAAAACCCTCCTCTGGGGAGGGTTAATTTTATTTTATTAAATCATTTTATTAATCCTGCTTTTTTCATTTCTCTCATTTCAATTGTTGGGTCATAAATCCAACTTGACATAGTAACTTTTCCATCTACCCATTTAAAAGAAGCAAAAACAGGAATAACCGCTTCTTCACCATTACGTTTTACTTTCCCGGTCCAATTAGTGTAAAAATGACTCCAAACTTGATTATTATTATTTTCGTCATAAACAGTGGTTTCAGTAAAACTCCAAGGTAAATCTATATCTGTATATAAAAGATTATGATGAGCCATATAAGCTTGTTTCACTTGTTCTTTAGTAAAATTATTACCGTTTATCATAAAAATGGTTTCGTCTGTATATATCTCGTCAAATGTAGTATACTGATTTGATACATACTCCGACGTCATTTTAGCAATAGCTTTTGAATATTTATCTCCGGTAGTAGTAACCCCAGTTATATCCTGAGCCCATGTTAATGTTGTTAAAAGTAAAATAAAGAGTAAAAGAAATTTTTTCATTTTAATTGATTTATGATTAATAATACCTCTAAGATAGAGAGAATGGATTACATATCAAATCCCATCCCCCTGTTTCAATAGAAAAAACATTTTCTAAAACCCATGCCCCTGTGTTTGGGATAATAATGGATAGAAACTTTTAGCTTTTAAATACAATGTCATAGTCCACATCTTTACCTAT
>VMCW01000174.1 GCA_008081175.1 Flavobacteriaceae bacterium | reverse complement strand
TGATTTTAGCTTTGCTTTTTCCGCGTGTTTTACGTCGGCCTCTACCAAGGTTCTGTATCGTTCTCTTTCTGTTATAATTTCTTCCCCCAGCTGGTCTTGTAATCCTGCTTCAAGAGAATTAAAATACTCTAGCCTATCAGCGTATTTGGATGCAATTTTTCGACTGAGATCTTGGGCTTTTTCCACCTGGTCAATTCGATAGTAACCGTCAACAAATGGCACCAAGAGACTGTAGTATCCAAAATAATCGAGTGGCATTTTTTTCATTGCCAAATCCAATACGTTTTGCGCTTTTTCATATGCACCTTCGTTGATTAACTGCTCTGCAAGTCGAGCCATATTACTTCGAAAGGAAATGCTGTTTTTACGTGTTTCAGGGTCGTGGTAAATGTCTGATCGCTCTGAATTTCCCCAATTCCATTGCATTACGATATCATACATTAATTCACTATCAATACGCCCCATCAAATAAGGATTCTCCTTGCCTAAATCCGTTTTAATAGGAACAAGTTTGTAAACCAACCCTTCCAGTTGTAGGTAATTTTTCATCCAGATGTACTCAGAATCAGCATAGCTTCCACCCGTAAAATAGATGGGTCGTTCCCAGTCGTTGTTTGCCAAAATATCCAACATCATCATCTGGTTTTTCAATAGAGCGGTTTCTGGTAAATCAATATCGATATAGGGTACAATTTTTCCAGCATCTTCTGCTTTAACAAGACCACTTTTTAATACATTTTCCTTGTTGACAGGGATACGGATTTTTCGAGTGGGATAAAAAACACCCTCTTGTTGACTTTTGGGAAGCTGGTTGGGATCTCTACCTGTTTTGATTAAATAATCTTTGATTTTTGTTCTAGGGTGGTCGCTGGCAATCCAATTCATAAAATCCTTAATGTCCCACCGGACAGAATCCAAAACGGGTTGGTATCGTATGACATCACGAACACCATATGCATATAGGTCGTGGGTCATTTGCGAAGGAATCGGTTCGCTGTCGTAGGTTTTTCTTTTCATTTGATCAATGTACCAATCTGTACCCAAAAGGCTAGAATTTATGGTCCTAACATCTGTTCTATACCCCTCAATATCTTGAGCGTACCACAAGGCAAAAGTGTCATTGTCGCCAATTGTAAAAATCATTGCTCCTTTGTCTTTTTGAATGGATTGCAAATACGCTCTAGAAAGGGATTGCGCTGTATAGCGGTTGGAACGATCGTGATCGTCCCAATTTTGTGAAGCCATTAAAAAGGGGACTGCAACCAAGCAAAGAAGAACAGTAACTGGGACAGCAATTTGTTTTGAAAGATAATTTGAAAGCTTTTGAATTAGACTCATACAACCAAATCCAATCCACAAGGCAAAAACATAATACGAACCTACTAGAGCATAGTCTCGTTCCCTAGGTTCAAAAGGGCGTTCATTGAGATAGACTTTTAGAGCTAATCCAGTAAATAGGAAAAAGAGCATTAACACCCAAAAACGTTTGGGGTCTTGCTGGTATATAAAAAAGAGACCGATAAGCCCCAGAATAAAAGGCAGAAAGAAATAGGTATTCCTCGCTTTGTTATTGAGTGCGTCCTCGTTTAGCTCGGCTTGGTTTCCTAGACGGAGTTCGTCAATAAAAGAAATTCCACTGATCCAATTCCCATCTAATATGTTGTACTCGCCTTGTTCATCGTTTTGTCTTCCTGTAAAATTCCACATAAAATACCTCCAATACATATAGCCCAGCTGGTATTCAATAAAAAATCTTAAGTTGGAGAAAAAGGAAGGTTTTTCTATGTCCAGATAAGGGCTGAAGGTTTTTAAAAACTCGTGGTACTGTTCCCCATCTACACTGCCGTCTTTGACTTCTTCGCGAAATTGATCAACCCTACTTTTCAATTGAGGATTGGATTGATACTCTGTTTTAATTTTGAAGTTCAGAGGTTCGGTAAAATTCATGTAGTTTCCAGCGTGTTCACTACTCCATAATCTTGGTAAAATTCCGTTGTGGGCACTGTTTGAATTGAAACGTGCGTCTTTCCAGTAGTTTACAATTTTATACTTTCCTGTGGTATAGTCTCTTTCGTACTTCGGTTTGTCGTCAATATAGGGTTCTATAGGATCTTGTCCCGCGTATATATCAGAAAACATGGGGCCATAAAAGAGCTTTGTTTCTGGGTATTGTTCAAGATTGTAATAGGCCAAAAGCAAACGTGCATCCGAGGGAGAATTTTCGTTGATTACAGTATTGGCGTTTGCACGAATGGGAATCATTATCCATGAAGAAAATCCAACAAGCACAAAAAGAATCGCTAGTATGCTCGTGTTAAGGTTTACCCATCCTTTAGATCGGGTATATCTTAAACTAAAATAGAATAAAGCAATAATGGTTAGGGCGGCTATAATAGTTCCACTCTCAAAGGGCATTCCCATGGTATTGACAAAAAAGACCTCAGCTCTTCCAAAAAAGGCAAGAGTAGAGGGGAGTAGGAGCTTAAAAATTACCAATAGAATGGCTGTAGCAATTAGGTTGGCACTTATAAAACCTTTGATAGTCACTTTTTTGTAATTCTTGAAATAATAAATCATTCCAATAGCTGGTAGGGTCAATAGTCCCATAAAATGCACCCCAAAGGAAAGTCCAACAACGAAGGCAATCATCAACAACCATCGGTCTCCTCTAGGGGAATTCATTTCTTGTTCCCACCTCAGTCCCATCCAGAACAAAACAGAAAGAATGAGTGTTGCCATAGCATAAACCTCTGTCTCTACAGCATTGAACCAAAAACTATCCGAAAAACAAAAAGCAAGTGCACCCACAGTAGCGCTACCATAGAATCCAATTCGATCCCAAAGGGTCGTTAAGGTTTTAAAATTTGGTAGTTTTTGGAGCAGTAATGTTAGTGTCCAGAATAGGAAGAGTATGGTAAAAGCACTGGAAAAAACGGACATGGAATTAACCATCAAAGCAATTTTTTCAGGGCTTGAGGCAAATAAAGCAAAAAAAGCACCCATCATTTGAAAAAATGGAGCGCCAGGAGGGTGTCCTATTTGTAGCTTGGCAGAGGTGGCAATGTATTCTCCTGCATCCCAGAAACTGGCAGTGGGCTCTACTGTGCTACCAAATGTAAGCAACGCGATTAAAAATACTGCCCATCCTACACTCAGATTCCAAATTCTATCAACTCTAGTGTTCATTTTTATTTGTCCAATTCTTGACACGAATGTAAGGATAAATAGAGGAAGAGAAAATTGGATAAGACAAGATTAACTTCCTTTTGACTTAAATGCGTTCGAAGTAGCCTAAGTGTTTGTTTTTTTTAACCTTGTTCCATAAAAAATACTGCCCTTGCATGGTAATGTAAACTTGAGGATCAAGAGTTTGAACATAAGCTAAAGCACATCCTAGATTAAAAAAACCATCAGAAGAGCTACCAAAAGCGTAAGGAATCATAGCTCCTGTGAGTAAGATGGTCTTATTTGAAATATTCGCTTGCGCGAGTGCTTCTGCTGTATGTGTAATTCGATCTGTACCGTGAGTAATAACAATATATTTACAGGAAGTGTTTTTACAGGCTTTAATTATTGCTAGTGTGTCCTCTTCTCTCATTTCGAGACTGTCTAGCATCATCAATGTTTTTACTTTGATGTTGAGTTGGCAGCGACTTCTTTTTAACATTTCAGGTAAATGAGTTTTTTCGAAGTATAAATTCCCTTTAATGTAATTATAGCTTTTGTCAAAAGTTCCTCCTGTAATAAAAATTTGTATTGTAGGGTCCATTTCTTTTTTGACTAAAATTACCACTTTTAAAACAGTAATTTTTAAAGAAAAGTTGGCGTACAAAAAACTTTCGTGTAAATTTGCTGCGCTTTTGGCCTATGGTGTAACTGGCAACACGTCTGATTTTGGTTCAGAAGAGTCTA
>VMCW01000161.1 GCA_008081175.1 Flavobacteriaceae bacterium | reverse complement strand
ATAGGTTTTATTCAAAATGCAAGTGGTGCCATTTGTGGCCCCATGGATAGTTTTTTAACCATTAGAGGAATCAAAACGTTACACGTCCGGATGCAGCGGCATTGTGAAAATGCAGCCACCATTGCTCATTTTTTAAATGATAATCCCAAAATTGAAAAAGTCTATTGGCCCGGTTTTGAATTTCACCCCAATCACCAAGTAGCGAAAAAACAGATGAAAGATTTTGGTGGGATGCTCTCTTTTGTTACTCAAGGGGCAGATTATGCTGCAGCCATCAAAATTGTAGAACGCTTAAAACTTTTTACACTTGCCGAATCACTGGGGGGAGTAGAAAGCCTGGCTGGACATCCTGCAAGCATGACTCACGCTTCAATTCCCAAACAGCTTAGAGAGAAAAGCGGAGTGGTAGATGCACTGATCCGACTCAGCGTAGGAATAGAAGATGTACGAGATTTAATCGCTGATTTAGAACAAGCAATCGGTTAATTGCCCTTCATGGAACTTCCCAAAAACAAAAAAATTTACTTTGCCTCTGATCAACACTTTGGGGCGCCTACACCTCAGTTGAGTAAGGTTAGGGAGGATAATTTTTTGCGTTGGCTGAACGAAATTGAAAAAGATGCAGCAGTTTTATTTTTATTGGGTGATTTGTTTGATTTTTGGTTTGAATACAAGAAGGTAGTTCCAAAAGGCTTCGTCCGTATATTGGGAAAATTAGCTGCCCTCTCAGATCGGGGAATTCCCATCCACTATTTTGTTGGAAATCACGACTTATGGATGAAAGATTATTTTGAAACAGAACTTCACATTCCCGTGTATCATAAACCTCAAGAATTCACCTTTAACAAAACCACCTTTTTTATTGGACATGGAGACGGTTTGGGACCCCATGACAAAGGGTATAAACGAATGAAAAAGTTGTTTACCAACCCTTTGGCCCAACGACTTTTTCAAGCCCTACACCCAGACATAGGAATGCGTTTAGGGCACTATTTTTCAGTAAAAAATAAATTGATTTCTGGAAAAGAAGATGCCGTTTTTTTAGGAGAGGAGAACGAATGGTTGGCACGTTATGCCAAACGAAAATTGGAACAAAAACACCGTGATTTTTTTGTTTTTGGTCATCGTCATATTCCTATGGAAATTGACCTGACTGCAGATTCAAAATACATCAATCTAGGTGACTGGGTTACACATTTTACCTATGCTGTGTTTGACGGAAACCTGCTTGAACTCAAAAAATGGGAAATCCACTAATATGATTGAAGAAAAATCACTGACTCTTGAAAATGCAGTACTTGTGGGAGTTGTCAATTCCCGCCAGGATGAAAATCAATCCAAAGAATATATGGATGAATTGGAATTCCTGACCTATACCGCAGGAGGACAAGTCCTTGAGCGATTTACTCAAAAAATTGATCCTCCCAATCCGAAAACCTTTATCGGGTCAGGGAAAATACAGGAGGTACTGGAATTTGTCAAAAAGCATGATATTTCTTCAGTGATCTTTGACGATGAACTGACTCCCGCTCAGCAGGGAAATATCGAAAAAATGCTTAAAGTCAAGGTTCTAGATCGGACAGGGCTCATACTCGATATTTTTGCCCAACGTGCACAGACCAGTTATGCACGTACTCAAGTAGAATTGGCCCAGTACCAATATTTATTACCACGACTTAAAGGGTTATGGACGCATTTGGAACGTCAAAAGGGAGGAATTGGAATGCGTGGACCTGGAGAAACAGAGATTGAAACGGACCGAAGAATTGTACGGGATAAAATTTCACTACTAAAAAAGAAATTGGTTACAATCGATAGGCAAATGGCTACCCAGCGAGGAAATCGAGGAGCCCTAGTGCGCGTTGCCTTAGTTGGATACACTAACGTAGGAAAATCTACCCTGATGAATGTCATTGCAAAAAGCGACGTCTTTGCAGAAAACAAACTCTTTGCTACCTTGGACACTACTGTGAGAAAAGTGGTCATCGGAAATCTTCCTTTTTTGCTGAGTGATACCGTAGGCTTTATCCGAAAATTACCTACCCAATTGGTAGAATCTTTTAAAAGTACTTTGGATGAAGTTCAAGAAGCAGATCTTTTGCTTCATGTAGTGGATATTTCACACCCCAATTTTGAAGAGCATATCGAATCTGTCAATCAGATTCTAAAAGACATCGGCAGTTTAGACAAACCCACCTATATGGTTTTTAATAAAATTGATGCCTATACTCCAGAACCTTGGGATGAAAATGAACTGATCGAAGAGCGTGGAAAAAAGCACTACTCCCTTCAAGAATGGAAAGAGACATGGATGAGTAAAATGAATGGACAGGCTCTTTTTATCTCTGCTTTAAACAGAGAAAATTTGATGGATTTTAGAAGTAGAGTATATGATGAGGTTCGTAAAATTCATGTGACTCGTTTTCCCTACAATCATTTTTTATATCCTGAAATTCTAGAAGAAGAATAAAAGGAATCATTCGTTTTTGATCCCTAAAAGAACGTAAACCGGCTTTTTGCAGATAAAAGTAGTCTAGAGGTTTTATTTTCTACAGATTTTAACGGTAACCCCACTCAAATTAAAAAGGCAAAATGGACTCCTTTTGATCTTATAATAGCATCTTTAGAGGATAGTGAAACGCTCTGGATTGACTCTGGTTCTGTACTCCTTTCAGAGTACAAATCCCTTTACATTGCTTTTCGATACAAAGGCAGTGGTAAGACAGCTGAAGACGGTACCTATGAACTAGATGATATTCAGATTTTTGAAGTGGATTGAGAAGAGTTTAAGGAAACAGCTAGGCTACAAAATTTAGTAAATAAATTGTTGATTAAAACCCTTGATTTGGGGATAAAAAGTAAATTAATATTCTTTTTTGTGGAACTTTTTAATAAATTTGTAGAATCAATTCTTCATTAATGAATTGGTTTATGGTTATAGCCTTTGGGAATACTTCCTGAAGGCTTTTTTTATTAGGTTACAGTAGGTTTTTTTTGATCGAACTGCAGATACGACTGAGAATGAACAATTTGTTCCAGTCGGTGCACAACGGTATATATTTCTTCAAATCGTGTATAGAGTGGTGCTATACCAAATCGGATAAAACGAGGTGGTCGAAAATCAGGTATGACTACAGGACCATTTGGTATGCCTTGTAAGAGTGCTTGACAGATTCTCCATGATTCAGTATGAGAAAGGGTAACGTGAGATCCTCGTATTTGAGAATCCTCCGGGCTTTCAAGTTGGAACCCTAGAGGGTTTAATTTTTCTTTGAAAAGTTGGATGAATAGTTCTGTTTGTTGGATGCTTTTCGCTCGAATATTTTTGATGCCTGCTTGAAGTGTAATGTCCACACCACTTTCCATTGCTTGAAGAGAAAGGACTGGCGGGGTACCTACTGCAAAACGCTGTATGCCCTCCGCTGGCGTGTACTTTGGATCAAATTCAAAGGGGCTTTGATGTCCAAACCATCCTTGTATGGGATTTTTAAGAGAAGGGTATAATTCCTGAGTTACATACAAAAAGGCGGGAGCTCCGGGTCCCCCGTTGAGGTATTTGTAACTACAACCCAAAGCTACTTTACATTCTGCTGCTTTTAAATCAATAGCAACAGCTCCCACGGCATGACTCAAGTCCCAAACAATTATGCTGTCGTGCGCTGCAGCCCACTGGTTTATTGTTTTCATAGGATAGAGAAAAGCACTTTTGTAAGAAACCAAACTTAAACAATAGATGCCGGGTTTTTCTTCAAAGGCTTTTTTGAGATGATCGAGGTTTGCATTGATTTCATCGGGGTAGTCAATTCGATAAACCGCTTCTTTGGAATGCATTTCAGCTAATCCTTCTAAAATATAATTATCGGTAGGGAAATTTAAGCTGTCTGTCACCAAACGCAAAGGGTACTTTTTAAGTTCTAATAGTGCCTGA
>VMCW01000099.1 GCA_008081175.1 Flavobacteriaceae bacterium | reverse complement strand
AAACTCTCTCATTTCTTCGCTCATATTTTCGATAAGTGTATACTCGTTAACGAAACCCTGAGGGCGACCAGTATTGATGTACTGCCATTCTGGACCGTTTCTAAAATACAAATCAACTCCTTTAATCCCAGTATCAGGCATGTGATCCATTGAAAAGTTATTCAAGAGTTCCCATTTAACTTTCAGATTAGAGGTATTTGTCGAAAACCGAATAGATATGCCGGCTGAAGATTTTGATAAATCCCATACAGGAGTCCGTACAAGCTCTTTATAAGAAAAAGGAAGCCTGTCATAAGGGCTTTCTTTAAGATGATCTGCAACAATTGATCCTTCAATTATAAAATGTTCCTTTCCGTAAAATTTAGTTTGATGAATTTCTTGGGAAAGAATCAAATGGGAAACAAAAAATATAAAATAGAAGTGAGATTTCATGTTTTGGATTTAACCAAATGTAAACATTAATTATTGAAATGAGAGTCCAAAAGAAAACACCATTACCTTACAAATTTCCTCAAGAAAATAACCTCTATAACTACTATAATTGAATATTTTCTAAGACTGTGATAATTCATGATCAATTCTATAAGGTGAAAAAATATAGCAGGGAGGAAATTCTAAAGATCAAGAACAAAATTGAGCAGTTGGAGAGAAGAAGATAGCATGAAAATGGTTTTTATTGTAGTTTTTCAGTCTCTATATATGCTAAAAAAACCTTCACCAAGAAATCAAGCGTATACTCTTGCTAAAGAGTAGTATATTTGATTTATTAACCATAAATCAATTTAAATGAAAAACTTCAAGACAATTTTAATTGTGACATTAATATTAGATGTCATTCAATTTATCCCTTTAGTGTTAGCTAAAATGGGTGGAGAAATGAAAAACCAAATGATTAGTGATTTTAACATTGAAGGATTGGCCGATAGTGCTCCTGCATTAGAGGTTCTAGATATTATGCTATACATTTTCGGGTTTATCTATCTAGGAACAGTTATTGCCGTTATGTATGCTCTTGGGTTGAAAACACTTGAAGCATTAAAATCAGCAACGTTTATATTATTTATTGTTCATTTATTCTGGACTTTACCCGATTTTGTAACATTACTTTCAGGGGGTTCTGCACACCCTCCCATCATCATTATGGTCTTAACGTTAATACCTGTCATAGGACTCTTATACGTGTCTCAAAAGGGAGAGATTAAAGCAAAGGCATAACCGCTTCATGAGCCCAAACTCCATAGCAACAACCTTGGCAACGGCATCGTGATGTTCATAAAAGCGTATGATTTTCCTAAAGAAACCTGTTTGACAAGAAGTGGGTTTCCTCCAAAGATTAGGGAATATGATTTAGGGGATAGCATCTTAGCGTTCAATTAGTTATTTTTAATCTTTATGAAATGTATAAGATGTAATCATGTGTGGAGGAGAACAAATTGGAAAGAATATATTTCTTTTTTGAGTAAATGTCCAAAATGCGGTTCGCGGTGGTTGTTGCGTTTTTAGTTGAGATAAAACAGCAGCAGTTTTCTAATAAACTTCTTTGTACCTTTCCTCTACTAATTTTCTATTTATGAAGAGCTTTTTTTACTGTACTCCATATTGTTTCAGCTTGTTGTTAGTGTTTTCCTTTTTCGGTTTGCAAGCTCAAGATCTACCTTCCCGATGGGACGAACTCGTTGCCTCTGATTGGGAAAAGGCTTTAGAAGAATCAAATTACACCTGTATCCTACCGATTGGTATACTAGAAAAACACGGACCGGGTGTTCCCATAGGCTCCGATTTGATTCGAGCACGAGAATGGGCTCGTCTAGCGACCAAAGAAGAATATGCGGTGGTGTTTCCAGATTATTTTTACGGACAAATAAACGAAGCAAAACAACAGTACGGGACCTTCTCATTACCTTCCAAGCTGGCAATGGAACTTTTGGTTGCAACAACAGATGAAATTGCCCGAAATGGATTTAAAAAAATTATTATCATAAACAGTCATGGAGGCAATCCCCAAATGATTCGCTACTTTATTCAAAATCAATTGGAACACCCCAAAGACCATGCGGTTTACTTTTTTACGCCAGAGGTATCGCAAGAGACAGCACAACAAATACAAGAGTTGCGAACTTCTGAGGCCTCTGGGGATCAACACGGAGGAGAGCGAGAAGCATCAGAAATTTTATACCTCAGGCCCGAATTAACAAAACTTGAACGCAGCCAAACCGAATCTGGAGAAAATCAGCAGCGTTTAAATCTTCCAAGCACGCTATACACTGCTATATGGTGGTATGCATCCTACCCAAACCACTACGCTGGAAAAGCAGAATTTGCGACCAAAGAACTGGGAAAAGTAGTGACAGAAAACACCGTTTCTTCATTTGTAAAAGCCATTCAAGCAGTAAAGCAAGATCAAGAAACCCTAGAGCTGCAAAAAGAATACTTTAATAAAGTAAAGCAGTAGATAAGCGATTTTCAACACCTTTTCTCACATCCCATAAATAAACATATTTACTATAATTTGGTTTGACATCCATATTTGTTTAATTTTATAAAAAAAATATTAAACGTGAAATTGAAAAGAAAAGAGTATGTTTATTTCGACGTGCGCGAACAAAAAGTCAAATTGGACCGTTACTCTTGGGTTGAAACTGTAAAATGGTTTATGACTCGATTGTTTGGTTTTTGAATAATACCTGCTTCTTATTTATTAAACAGCTGTTTACTGTATTTCAAGTGAATCTTTTTTGTTTCTTTCTAAACGCTTCTTTCTTTATTTTCCATCTTCCTTAGTTTTTACCATTAATTTTTATCAGCCTCAGCAGTAAATGGTTTATTAGTATGCTCGGTTTTGCTTTCAAAGAGCAAGGCATAAAAAACAGCTCAATTTTCTCCCTAAAAATGAATTTTTAACCCCACCTCTCTTAACATCAAATTTCACAATTCATTCAATCGTATTTTTAACACAGCATCTACTACAGAACAGCTAGAGGTATTGAAGACGCCTCCCTACTTTTTACAAGAAATAAACAGGAAGAACGATTACTACTTGAGTTTTTGAACTTATAAGCCTATTCAAACCGGTTTCAGAACAAGGTCTGATAAAAGTTTTAGGAATCTCCTGAGTAGATATAAACTCCAAAAGTGAACGCCTTGAGAGCCTCTTTATCTCATTTTAAAAGGTTTAGGTATATTTGATTCGTCAGACTTTAATTAATCATTTGAATTGAAAAAAGCATGTACCCTTTTTGCGCTTCTGTTCTCATTTACGGTTTTTGCACAGTGGCAGTATCGAATCAATCAAGAGGAAAGAAGATTAGAAGCCGTTAGTGAAATACAATTTAAAGACACCCGAATAGCACCTTTAACTCTTATGGTCTCAAAATCCCGAAGGTTGGGAATTGATGTTTCTTTAAACGGGTCTTTTTTCAATCAAAATCAAGAATACTATGTATTGTTTGAACTGGGAGATCAAAAGATAAGGGTTGCTCAGTCACTAGCAAAAAAACAGGGTTTGAGGCTTATAGAATTTAAAAACCTGATAGACAATGAAGAGTACGATTCA
Source organism: Flavobacteriaceae bacterium (assembly GCA_008081175.1). Lineage (GTDB taxonomy): Bacteria > Bacteroidota > Bacteroidia > Flavobacteriales > Flavobacteriaceae > MS024-2A. The sequence continues at coordinate 391 of VMCW01000099.1, read as the reverse complement.
GCTACTTTTATTAAAATTCTAAAGGCAGCAGATTTCTGTACTATTTCGCTCCGATCCAATAGCAAAGTGATTCAAGGAGAAACCGATCTAAGTGGAAGTACATACGCTATAAACGAGGTGCTTAGGGGACAATTCCCTTAAAGCTTTTGCTATTCATATTCGTACAAATCCCCTTTTTTGTCTAAATACTGTTTCTTGTCGGTGTAATACAATGTTCCCTCGCTTTTATCAAATACGACATTGGGTTCAATATATTGGTAGCGTTCTGTTTTACTCGATTGAACAAGTGCAAAAGACAGAATGATACAACCTATTACAATGGACAGAGGAAGAAGATAAGACGCTTTCATACGTTTGTGATGATTTGTTTTAATTCTCAAGTTATTGATAA
>VMCW01000075.1 GCA_008081175.1 Flavobacteriaceae bacterium | reverse complement strand
AACCTTCAAAGGGTCTTCCTAAATAGACACCAATGATTTTTCCTAATACACCTGCATAGACTCGCTCTAAATATTGATCATTCAATGAATAAGTCATTTTTAGCCTTTTGTTGCGCCACTTGTTAAACCAGCAATAAATCTTTTTTGAAAGAACATAAAAAGAATAGCAATGGGAGCTACCATCATCACAGCAGAAGCACTGACAAGACCCCAGTCATTCTCAAATCGGCTCTGAAATGCGAAAAGTATAGTAGAAATTGGTTTCGATGATTGATCTTGAATAAAAGTTAGCGCAAATAGAAATTCATTCCAGACAGCCAAACCGACAACTAACGCCGTCGTAAGGAAAACAGGCCATGACAAGGGAACAGCAATCAGTAAAAATGTTTGAAAGGTATTTGCACCATCCATTTTTGCCGAGTCAAACAAATCCTCAGGCAAATCGACCATATATGACCTAATTAAGAAGGTAGCAAATGGCATATTTAAACCAGCGTATATGATGATAAGACCAATATGAGTATTCATCAAATTCATTTGTTTCCACATAAGAAACAATGGAAGAATATACATTTGGGCTGGGATGCTGACACCCACTAAAAGGTAAATCAGAAAAAGATTTGAACCTTTAGGCTTTAGCCTTGCTAAGCTAAAACCAGCCAATCCTGCTGAAAAAAGACAAAGAATCAGCGTTCCAATTACCAATTTTAATGTGTTCAAAAAGATGTTGTAATATTCACCAAGAATCCAAGCATCAAGGTAGTTTTCCCAACGAATCGTTGAAGGAAAGCCAAGGGGATTAACTCCAAACTCTTCTTGAGGCTTAATAGAGTTAAGAAAGAGGAGAATAATTGGCAGGATTGAGAAAGCAGTAAAAATAGTAAGAACAATATAGTTTGGAATCTGATCTCGAGATCTGAATGAGAAATTCATTAGATATTCCATCCCATTTTTTGCAGAATCCCAAAGATACTAACAATAATCAGAACATAGATAAACATGAGTGTTCCTATTGCTGAGGAATACCCAACGTTGAATCTATCAAAGGCTTGAGAATAAAGATGTGTTGCAAGAACTTCTGAACTGTATGCTGGACCACCTTGTGTGAGAATATAAATATAATCAAATGTTGGAATTGACCAAATGATTATGATCATTAATGAGAACACAAAAATTGGACGAATCATTGGAAGAGTAATGTACCAAAATTTTTGAAACTTCGTTGCTCCTTCCAGTTCAGCAGATTCGTAATAAGTATGATCAACTTGATACATTCCAGTAATGTATACAACAACAAGAAAACCCCAAAAATGCCATCCGTCAACAAAAGCAACGGCATATAACGAGGTTTCTTTCAAAGCAAACGGTGATTTTTCTAGAAAATCAATCCCATACTGAGAAAGCCAATTTCCTACACCATGTATTGGATGAAAGATATATTTCCAAATCTGACAGCTAATGATACTCGCTAGCATATACGGGAAGAAAAATATAAGTCTATATATTAGTTGACCTCTTCGGATACCCGTTAACAGATATGCTGTTGTTAGTGAAAGTATAATTGGTATGGTCAGAAAAATTACTGTCCAAATAACATTGTGTAAAACTGCTTTTTTAAAGACTCGATCATCAAATAGTTCATAGAAGTTTTCAAATCCAATATAATTGATTTTTCCAAATCCATTCCAGTCTGTGAGACAAAGCCCAAGACTTAAAACAGATGGAATCGCAACAACAATAAAGTGTATAAGTAGTGATGGACTTAGAAAAATCCAAGCTGTGATATTTTTTGAAAAATTAAACATAGTTAATTTGGGGCTTTGAGCCCCAAATAAAAGATTAACGTTTACCTACTGGCAGCGTAGCATTTTTTCTTCTCGCTTTACTCCATAGTTTTTCATGATCTTCCATATATTCTTGGGCATTTAATTCACCAGCCCATAATACTTCCATATCCTTCCAAATATGCACACCTGGCTCTGATGGCCAGAACGTCCAAGTGGTATAACCATAGTTCCCTTTACCAGTAGCCTCCGCAAATTCGATCAAATATCTCCTAACCTTGGGATTCACGTTGTCACCAAAATCTGCACTTGTATACTTCAGAGGGATGACAAATTCACCAAAATTGAAGTCATTCGCCATGTCCAGAACGAGTGCTTTGTTTTTGAAGATAAAATCAATAACTTTCGCTGCTGAATCAGGACTTTTACTTTGTCCATTTATTGACAAGGTGGTTCCTAGCGCTAATAGGAAAGATGGCTCACCTCCATTTGATGTTAGATTTGGAAATGGTGCCCAATCCCAATCATCACTAATGTCTTTAAAGCCATTCTCTGTTGCCTGGAAAGTCCATGTACCAATGGTCATCATCGCTGCATTTCGATTTGCAAATTGAGCATGAAAATCATCCCAACCCAATGAATAATAGTTCTCAAGGCTACCAGACCAATAACCTTCATCTACCATATGCTTTCGCAAAAGTTCGATGGCTTCTACAAATTCAGGAGAATCCCATCTCTTTTCACCGATCAGTCCTTGATAAACGTTATCTGGACCCGCAACGCTGTTTAAGTACATCCCAGCAAGATGTTCGTGCGTAGGCTGCCAACCAGTTGAACCATATGAAAATACGTTCATTCCTGAACTCTTTACATTCTTAGCCAGATCTTCATATTCATTGAGGTTTGTAGGTATTTTCCATCCTTTTTCCTGAAACAAGGTCTTATTGTAGAGTAAGATCATCGTTTCGTATGTTTTAGGAGCAGAATAGAATTCCCCATCAAATACCCCAGCATTGTAAGACCAAGGTAACAGCAAATCTTTCCAACCATACTTGTCCGAATATGTCTGCATTGATTGCAGCAACCCGGCATCCTGATATTCTTTGACATATGACGGACCAGGTGTTTCAACTATATCCGGACCTTCACCCGCGACCATTGCAGTTCTGAGTATGTCATTGAGGTTTTCTTTGAATTCCATGACAAGTTCAATTTCGTTCTGGGAACTATTAAAAACATCAACGAGTTTCTTCTGGAATACTGGATCTCGGTCTGCATTACTTTCTGCCCACCAAGTTACTTTTGTCTGAGCTTGTACCCATGGTATGAAAAAGATGGTAAGAAACAGTAGTGAGCAGAATTTATCCTGAAATCGAATTTTAGTTTTGAGCCTCATAATTCTCCCTAGTCTTGTATAAAATAAATATAAAGTTCATCATTAAGTATTTAAAAATTCTCTAAATTATATTCATATATTTCTCCTTTCAATTGTTGAATCTCTGACCACAAGTTCAAATGGCATTTCAATATTTATAGCCTTTTCTTGGGGATTTTTATTAATTCTATTGAGTAGAATCTCGGCAGCTTTTCTACCCATGTTTCTTTGAAACTGAGAAACTGTAGTCAGTGCTGGAGAGACAAGTTTAGCAGAAGGAACATCATCAAAACCTAAAACAGAAATATCATTTGGAATAGCAATCCCTTTCTCTCTAATTGCCACCATCGCACCCATGGCAATTAAGTCATTTGCTGCAAAGATCGCGGTAGGCTTTTCTTGTGTAGATAGGATTTTCTTGGCAGCTTGATAACCTCCATTCTCATCAAATTTATCTCTTATAATATTAATGTTCTTTCTTTCGATACGGGCTTCATTAAGTGCCATTTCATAGCCAATTTCTCTCAAATATGATGGACCATATTCACTTGAAATCATACTTATTTTTTGGTGTCCATTCTTTAATAAATAATCAATTGCAAACTTACTAGCTGATATATTATCAACAAAAATGTTGTCAATAGGGAGGTCCCCTAATTTTTTTGGCCTTCCTTCCAAGCGCAAAACACTTATATTATTTTGAACTAATATTTTTAGCTCTTTTGCATTCAAATGAAAAAACACCCCAATTAGTCCATCAACACGGCCTTGTAACAATGAACCAATACATTTCTTCTCTTTGCTCTTTGATGCATCCGTATTGTACACTATAAAATC
>VMCW01000190.1 GCA_008081175.1 Flavobacteriaceae bacterium | reverse complement strand
CGCAAAGCAGAGTCCCAACCAGCCGACAGTGGGTGGAATTCCCTCGAACCATCTCCGTAAAAACAAGTTCAATCCTGAAAACATCAAAATACTCAAATAATTAAAAACATACGGAGAAAAGGCTCCTGAGAACAAAGAAATTCAAACTGCAGAGTAAAGAGATGTCTTTTTTACTGGAATTTCTTTTGGCAAAGATTTGTGAGATCAAACGGAAGTTTAAATTTATTTTTGATTAAATATTAATCAAAAATAATTAATTGATTAAATATTAATCGTTAATTTTTTGTGATACATAAATAGACAAGTTACCGTGTAAGAATATAACTTGAAATATTAGGCAGAAAGTTACTATCTAGATTGACTTAAATTTCAAATATTTTGAGAATCAAAACTATAGTTCAATTCAGAGAGTAATTCCCACTGAAAATAAATTAGGCAATTGGAATGTCTAGAAAATTCTCTCTTAACACAAGGATTGTGAATAGGAGGGGTATGTAAACTTAGAAGGAGGTGACAAATAAACATAATTCAAAAAAATATTTTTTGCTGATCAATTATTTTCATCACTGAGGTAAGAATGGATCAAAACAAAGAGAACATGACCGCAAAAACTGAGATTGTGGAATCTGATGGTTCGACCCGCAGAACTTTCATCAAAGGTTCACTTGCAGTGGGAGCGGCACTGGCTGTGCCTGCGATCATTACTTCAAAGTCAGCAAAAGCTGCTAGCCATGCAGCTGCTGTAAAAATTGGACACCTAGAAGACCTTTCAGGAAACTTAGCCGTCTATGGTGTGCAAAAAGATCATGCAGCACAGTTGGCAGTTTCGGAAATTAATGCAGGACTGACTCTGAAGGGAGGGCCAGTAGGATCAGGAGGACTGGGTGCCTTCGGAAACGTCGCAGCACAACCCCCTCTTATGGGAGTTGGAAAAGGTGACCTCAACTATGTAAATGATGGGGGAGGCCGATCTAAAGAGGCGGTTACATTCACTGAAGATGACGAGATCTTAGTGAATTCTGGCGATGATGGTATTCTGGGAAGACCTGTTGAACTCATCAATCTTGATGGCCAATCCAATAATAATGTCTGGCAACAGCTAACAAGAAAATTAATTCAGGGTGACAAAGTAGATTGCTTGGTTGCAGGCTTTACAAGTGCTGAGCGAGAAGCAATTAGGCCAATTGTAGATCAGTTCAAGCAATTATATATCTACACGAATCAGTATGAAGGTGGAGTTGCAGACGCCAACACATTTTGTACAGGGGCAATCTGTGAACAGCAGGTGATCCCTGTTGTTGATTACATGGTGAAAACCTTTGGGCCGAGAATCTACACGATAGCAGCCGACTACAATTTTGGACAACTCACGGCTGCATGGACAAAGGCGACGGCACCATTGGTCGGTGGAGAAATTATTGAAGAGGAATTTGTTCCACTTAGTGTTTCTGACTTCAGTACCTCGATTGCTCGAATCCAAGCAGCAAAACCTGATTGGGTCTTCACACTCCTTGTAGGATCAAATCAGTCGAATTATTATCCACAGGCTTCAGCTGCAGGACTTGAATATCCGATGGCATCAACTGTTAACATGGCTCAGGGCTACGAGCACCGTAGATTTTCTGCACCATCACTGAACAGGATGCATAATTGCGTGAACTACATCGAAGAAATTCCTACGAAGAGAAATAGGGATTTTGTCCAAAGATGGTACAAAATGTTCCCGAATGACCCATACATTGGTCAGATGGCGCAAAACACATACTTCTCAATCCACATGTACGCAAAGGCTGCAAGATTAGCAGGTACTACGGAGCAAGAAGCTGTTAAAAAAGCTCTGGAGTCTGGAATGAGCATTGAGGCTCCAGAGGGTACCGTCTTCATGGAGCCAGCAACTCACCATGCAGGACATTATATTCGATTAGCCGTGGCTGATGCAGAACATAATGTTCAGTTCTTGAGAGAGTGGCCAATGATTACTCCGTGGTGGCTACATAGAATGGGCGTAAATCTCGTTGGTAAAAAGGAATACAAGCAGTATATTCCAGATGAGGATCCTTACTTCACAATGTTTGGGAAGTAAAAACTAAAAGCCCGGGGTGTTCTCCCGGGCATATCTTGAAAGTGATTATGGAAATAGCACCTCTGATAATTAGTTTAGTGTACCAAGCATTAACTGCTGGTGCATTTTTGGTGTTGTGTTCAATAGGTCTAATGATTGTGCTAGGGATGATGAACATCATCAACTTAGCTCACGGTGAAATTATGATGATCGGGGCATATGTGGCCTCGTTATTAGTAACAGAAGGACTACCATTTTTCCTAACATTACCTGTTTGCTTTCTCGTTGGTGTTTTGGTCGGATTGGTAATTGAATTTCTATTCATTAGGTACTTATACTCGAGAATTTTATCTGCTTTAGTATTGACTTGGGGACTAGGATTAATAATTGCGCAAGGAGCATTATTAATTTATGGTCCATTTTTACCTTCAATAAAAATTCCATTTGGCTCAATTGAATATGGTGGGTTTACTTACTCGATATACCAATTGTTTTTGATTTTTGTTGCAGCTTTGCTGGTAGCGCTGATTTATTTTATTCTTCAGAAAACAGAGTTGGGTCTGAAGGCACGTGCGACAATGCAAAACCCAGAAATTGCGTCAACAATTGGGATTAACAAGAAGAAAATGTTTTCTATAACTTTCGCATTCGGCGCGGGTTTAGCCGCATTAGCTGGAGGAGTGTTAGCACCAACAACAACGATCGCACCATTCATGGGAACACAATTTGTCGCGCCAGCTTTCATAACTGTGGTTGTAGGTGGGGCTACAAATATAATAACAGGTACTCTTTATAGTGCAGGATCACTAGCAGCTATTAGAACACCAATTGGTATGTACCTAGGATCATTTGCAGGAACAGTGGGTCTATTCTTCGCAGCACTAATATTAATTAGACTTTATCCTAATGGGCTAGCAAGCATTAGACTTTTTGGTAGAAGGTAAAATGGGACCATTACAGCTTTTCCTGGGAGAACGTGATCTTGGCAAACAAAAGAGTTCATTAATATTTTTTCTGGCTTACTTAGTTAGTTTGTCAATAGTACCTATGGTAATGGGTGATTATGAGGCAATGAATTTTGCTTATTTCCTCTTAAATATTCCATTGGGACTTAGCGTTACTTTAGTTTGGGGCTACTGTGGAATTCTAAGTTTTGGACAAATCGCTTTCTTTGGAGTAGCTGGCTACGCATATGGAATAATTGCTGGAAACCTAACTCAACTGCCAGCATCTGAGTTTATCGGAATTGGTGGTGGTATTTTGTCAAGCATGTTGCTTGCTTCAGTTTTGGCTTACTTTCTATTTTTTGCCAGAGTTGAAAATTGGATTATTCCAGTTTTGACTTTGGTTTTCACACTTCTGCTAGAAACGTTTCTGGCTCAAACTGCTGGTTACCAATGGAAAATTGGAAACGTTTTGTTGGGTGGTTATAATGGAATGACAGGTATTCCATCAATGCGACTTCCATGGATAGATGATCCTCTCTATGGGTACTCTTTTTACTATTATGTTCTTACATTTGTAGCACTTGTTTTTGTGGCTCTAAGAATTTTTATCAATTCAAAATATGGTTCAATAATTGTAGCAATTCGCGAAGACTCGTTAAGAACAGAGGTTCTAGGATACGACATCAGAAAATGGCAGTTTTTTGTTTTTGTATTAGCAGCGGCTCTTGCTTCAGTAAGTGGTATTTTATATGTTCAGTGGGGAAATTATATTACACCAAGTCAACTAGGACTAGTAGCAGCTGCACAACCTGTAATTTGGGCTGCAATTGGAGGACGTTCAAGTTTGTTGGCTGTGTCCTTATCCACCATTGGAATGACTTGGTTTTCGTTCACACTCTCCACACAAGGCAACCAGCTCTCATTGATCTTTATCGGTGCAGCAGCGGTTGCGTCGATAATGTTGTTTCGAGATGGTATTGTTGTGACGCTGTGGAATAATGTCAGTAAGCTTGGGAAATTATTTGAGAAAAA
>VMCW01000185.1 GCA_008081175.1 Flavobacteriaceae bacterium | reverse complement strand
TACAGTGCCAATACGTTCGTATTGTGATGTTTGTTTAAAAATAAATTCTGTTGGAATCGCTCCTTCGGGGTTTGAAAACTGAGAATAAAGATGCCATCCAGGTGCTATGTTAGTTTCGAAGGAAAGTAGGTACTCGTTTTCACCAATGTTTTCAATTTTTGATTGCCAAAGAACGGGCTCTTCAATTTGAGCATTTAGAAGGGTACTAAATAAAATTATTCCTAGCCACTTTTTCATTTTCCTGTCCACATTAACAATTTAATCTTTGAATTTGATTGCACGATAAATCGTCTATCACAACGTTTACCCACTACCCACACTATATCTTTTCCTGAAGTGAGCAACCATTGTTGTTCCTTATCCAACAAAGAATATTTCTCATCCTTAAAAAATTTACTAAGTAGTTTTTTTCCTTTCATTCCTGTGGGATAAAAATAATCTCCTTTTCTAAACTTCCGGAGGTAGAGTGGATTTTTTAATAAATCTTTATCCAAATATGCCTCATTTGGCCGAAAGGTCTCTACCTCTTCTGAAGAAACAATTTTCCAATCTATTCCTAAAGGAAGTGACATCTCACACTTGTCAATGTCTATAAGGATTTCCTCCTGGTCGCTCGGCAAAAGAATAGAAAGGAGTAGTTTTTCTCGATCTCGAATCAGACGATGAGAAGAAGTGACTAAAAATTTTCCGCTTTGTGCATCAATTAATTTTTCCACTTCTTTTGCATCGAAACCCAAAGGTGCTAACCAGCGGTGTAAACAAAAATGAAGGGATTTAATTTTTTTTAACTCTGCGATCAATAATACCGTAACTCCTCTCTCGATTTTAAAAATTTTTTTTCTCAGTAATTCCATCTGCTCAACAATAAATTCTTCGGTTTCATTGAGCTGTGATAGAGTTGTTTTAAAATTATTCAATACATGGTCTCTTGCATTTACTAAAGGAGGAATCACATTTTTTCTCAAATGATTTCTCAGGTATTCGGCTTCAGAGTTGGTTTGATCTTCCCTCCACTGAATTTTGTTTTCTTTAGCAAATTCAAGGATTTCCTTCTTTGTGAACTCCAGCAAGGGTCGGCACAAGGGTTTTGAAGATGAAATTCCCAAAAGACCTGGCAGCCCTGTTCCACGGATGGTATTGATTAAAAATGTTTCTAACTGATCGTTTAGGTGATGACCCGTCAATATAACATCAAACGAATCATTCTCCATCAATGAAAAGAACCAGTTGTATCTCAATTCTCGTGCGGCCTCTTGCGTTCCTATTTTATTTTCTTTTTTGAAGGCTTCGGTATCAAATGTTTTTGAATAGAAAGGTATTTCGTTTTCTAAACACCATTTTCTTACAAATTGAAAATCGGAATCACTCTCAGCACCTCTAAGCTTGAAATTGCAATGTGCTACAGAAAAATTAAGTTTTTCTTGAACAAGTAAATAAGCTAAAACACTACTATCTACACCCCCACTGTGGGCCAAAAGTATTTTTTGATTTTTTAGCTTATCGAAATGTACAGCATGCTTTTCCATGAGCGCCTCCAGAGGAAAGCAAAGTTAAACAATCACTTGCTACTCCATGCATTTTTGATAAAAGAGTTCTTTTTTCTTTGACATCTAAAAATTTTATATCAATTTTGTGTCATAATGATTGAAAATACTATTTATTATCCTGTTGCTGCTCCAGTAACTTTTTTACGTCGCTTGACGCGTCGCCCCATGGGGGTGTAGTTTTTTTTTGGAGCATGGTGTGTCCTGCTCCCCTTCCGAACCGATCATTTTTTCTCATTACATCTTTTAAATATGAAAATTTTACGCGCAAAAGCGGAACATATTAGTTTTGCCAAACAAATCAGCTTGTGCATCGATGAATCTGCGAAGGTACGAGGAACTGGTATAGCCAGAAGAACACCAGAATACATTGTCACTAAAATGGAAAATGGCAATGCTGTTATCGCGGTTGAAAAAGGACAATTTGCAGGTTTTTGCTACATTGAAGTGTGGGGACACGGCAAATATGTTGCTCACTCGGGCTTGATTGTAGCGCCTGAATTCCGTGGGAGAGGCTTGGCCCGAAAAATTAAAAAAGAAGTCTTTGAACTTTCCTTGGAAAAATATCCTGATGCAAAAGTTTTTGGCATCACCACAGGTATGCCTGTTATGAAAATCAACTATGACTTGGGTTACAAACCAGTTCATTTTTCTGAACTTACTGACGACCCTCTTTTTTGGAAAGGATGCGAAACATGCAAAAATTATGATGTTCTGACTAGAACAGAGCGCCAAATGTGTTTGTGTACAGGGATGTTATATGACCCAAAACAAAAAAAACAATCCAATAAAAAAAATTTTAAAGAAAAAGTATTTGAACGTTTAAAAAGAATTAAATCAAACCTATTATCAAAAGACAAATAAAATGAATCAAGAAAAATTGGTTTTAGCCTATAGCGGAGGATTAGACACCTCCTATTGCTTGAAAAAACTTTCGCAAGAAAACTATGAAGTGCATGCAGTAAGTGTCAATACCGGTGGTTTCTCAGAAGAGGAGACCAAGCATATAGAAAAAAAGGCTTATGAAATGGGTGCGTTTACCTATGAAAACATCAATGCCCTTCAGTCTTTTTACGATCAAATAGTTCGGTATTTGATTTTTGGAAATGTACTCAAGAACAACACCTATCCACTTTCGGTAAGTGCTGAGCGCATCATTCAAGCTGTTGAGATAGTAAATTATGCTAAAGCCATCAAAGCCAAATATATTGCCCACGGAAGTACGGGAGCAGGAAATGATCAAGTACGGTTTGATATGATCTTTCAAATCTTAGCTCCCGAAATTCAAATTATAACTTTGATTAGGGACAACAAACTCTCAAGAGAACAGGAAATCGAGTATTTAAAATCTCAAGGTATTGATGTGCCCTGGGAAAAAGCAAAATATTCCATAAATCAGGGGCTTTGGGGAACGAGTGTAGGTGGTGCAGAAACCCTAACTTCAAAACAACCCCTACCAGAAAATGCTTATCCCAGTCCACTCACTAAATCAGAACCTGAGAATTTAAAACTCACCTTCGACAGAGGAGAACTTGCGGCTGTAAATGATAAACAAGGAGATCCTGTTTATCTGATTCAAAAAATACAAGACTTAGCAAAAGGTTTTGCAATAGGTCGTGATATTCATGTAGGAGATACGATAATTGGTATCAAAGGAAGAGTAGGCTTTGAAGCCGCTGCTCCACTTATAATTATAAAAGCGCATCACCTGTTAGAAAAACACACTCTTAGTAAATGGCAACAACATCAAAAAGAGCAACTGGCAAATTTCTACGGAATGCAATTGCACGAGGGCCATTATTTAGACCCTGTAATGAGAGATTTAGAAGCTTTTATGCAAAGTAGTCAGAAAAAAGTAAGTGGAACGGTCTATCTAAAATTACACCCCTATCGCTTTGAACTTCTTGGAATTGATTCTCCCTTTGATTTGATGCAGGCTGAATTTGGTAGTTACGGAGAAATGAATAAAGGCTGGACTGCAGAAGAAGCAAAAGGATTTATCAAACTAACTGCTAATGCAACAAAAATCTACCAACATTTAAATAAAAATACATGAAAAAAGCAGGCATTATTGGAGGCTCAGGATACACAGGAGGCGAGTTAATTCGATTACTCCTTCATCATCCTGAACTAGAATTAGATTTTGTTTATAGCACCACCAGAGCAGGAAAACCATTAACCACTGCCCATCCAGACATTTTGGGCAGTACAGAATTACTCTTTACTGATCAGGTAAATCCAGAGGTAGATGTCGTTTATTTGTGTTTAGGACACGGTCACTCCATCGCTTTTCTTGAAAAACACTCTTTTTCAGAAAAAACGTTGATTGTAGACTTAGGAAATGATTTTCGTTTAAAAAAAGAGGGGCAACTTGGTGACAAAAAGTTTGTTTATGGGCTGCCGGAGCTTCAAAGAGAAGCCATTAAAAAAGCAAGAGCGATTGCAAATCCTGGGTGCTTTGCAACGGCTATTCAGTTGGCAATACTTCCTTTAGCCAAAAAAAAATTGATTCACTCTCCTGTTCATGTACACGCTACAACAGGAAGTACAGGTGCTGGAGGGGGGCTCAGCCAAACCAGTCACTTTAG
>VMCW01000056.1 GCA_008081175.1 Flavobacteriaceae bacterium | reverse complement strand
TAATAGTTTAGAAAATAAAATAGTTAAAGGGCTCAGAAATGAGCCCTTTTTCTTTATATCATCGAAACATTAATTCAATATTGTTCTTTAATAAATCGGAAGGAATGTTTTGTCCAAGGAAATATCTACCGGATGCATCATCAAAAAATATTTCCCAATGCAGGTGGGCACCCTTTTCATTTTTTAGAGCGCCTGAAGAAGTTCCTGTGTTTCCTGAAAACCCTATGACTTCTCCCTGCTCCACAATGCTGCCCGGCACCAGGCCATCCACGATTGATGAAAGATGCGAATATACAGTTATAGTGCGATATTTATCCGTTATGCTATAGCCGTGATCAATAACCACAGACCTACCCAATAAAATAAAATTATAGATGTCGTCTGGTGTTTTTCCTACTTGTGCAGCCATGTCTAAAAAAGAGTTGTATGTCTCAATATCAACATCCTGTTGATATGCGTTGCTTCTAATAATCACACCAGCATATGATGCGCGTATTGGATAGTTAAGCGGGGCAGAAAAATCAATTCCCATATGGTACCCAGATCGATAACCCCTTTTTGCATTGGGCAATAAATTCAGATAATCAGGCACAAGATATTCCTCTGCCGGAAGAATCAACTTGTTTTTTAATTCGCTCGCGTGCAAAAAAACCTCTTCGTTTTGATAAAACAAATACCCCTCTTTATCCAGAATCTCGTCAGTGACGCTCAGGCTTGATGTGGGCACAGCACAACCTCCCAAAAATAGTAAAATAAACATGTATAGATATTTAGTTTTCATCAATCTTTATCACATAGGTGGCATTCTTATACATAAGGGCAATCTTTTTTATTTCTTTATTCAAATCGGTCCAAACCGTAATAATATCATTATCTAAAATTACATTATTTATTTTATTATCATCCCTATCTTTATTTAGCTCTTTAATGTCCATACGATATAGCCTTAGGCCGCTTTCTTCGGTGCTAAAAAGATACCTGACCTTAATTTTTTTACCATTAAGCAGGTGATACTCTTCAATCCAAGAATCTTCTTCTGAAACCACCTTGTTCAAAAAAATTATATTAAAGATATTTTTTTCTAAGAATGATTGATTTTCATATTCAATATCTTCACCTAATATTGTTTCACCAAACCAGCTATTTGATGATAAACTAATTGTATCATCTTCAATTTCTAGCATAATTACATTGTCAACTGAAAAAATTTTGAGATCTTCATTAAGCCAATACTCCAACGAAACCGCGTATTCTATCTTATTGGTAGCAAAAATTTGACAACAAAGCAAGGCCGCGATATAAACAGCTCTTATCAATTTATTAAAACGGTTGAAGCAATTAAAAAATATAAAGCAACCCCTATTATGTCTATCGCTGTAGTAACAAAAGGGCCTGTAGATATTGCTGGATCAAAATTAAGCTTTTTAAGAATAATAGGCACGCTAGCCCCCACTGCGGTTGCAATGGTCATTGAACAAAAAATGCTTAAACCTATTACAAAACCTAGATTAGACATAGGTGTTCCTGTAATATATTCTGAGGCTAGACCCACCAACAGGCCGTATGCAGCACCCAACAAACTCCCCACAACCACCTCTTTTAAGATTAACGGTACAGTGTTGGTGACATCCACCCTTCCTGTGGCAAGCCCTCTAACCACGATCGTTGAAGACTGTGTACCAACATTGCCTCCAACGCCAATTATAACCGGTATAAATGCAGCTAAAACAATTATTTGCTCTAAAAGACTGTTAAAGTAGCTGATAATGCCAGCAGCACAAATACCTCCGACAAGACTTGCAAGTATCCAGGGTGCTCTAGATTGCGCATTTTCAAGCGGAGATTTTAAGAGAATTTCCCTGTCTTTTCCTACACCAGCCATTTGTAAAAAATCTTCAGAAGCCTCTTCCCTTATAATGTCGACGACATCATCTATAGTAACAATACCAAGAAACCTGTTTTGTCTGTTTACAACTGGCAAGGCAAGGTAGTTATATTGAGCCACCTTTTTTGCTACCTCTTCCTGGTCGGTGTCGGTAGTTGCTGCCTGAATATCCTTGATCATAATATCCTTTAGCCTTTTAGAGTTTTTTGAAGTTGCTAATGTTCTTAAAGACACAACGCCAACAAGTTTTTCTTTGTTGTCTAATACATACAGATAAAATATTTTGTCATTTTCAGGAAATGACTGTAGCTGTTTAATACTGTCTTTAACAGAGGTGTTCTGATTAAGAGTAAATGTTTCTTTTGTCATAATGCTTCCAGCGCTATCGTCAGGATAAGACATTATTTCTTCAACTTCCTCTTTGTCGTCGACTTCAATTGTTTTTAAAATTTCGTTTTGCTTGTCTTCAGAAAACATACCAATAATTGTTGCTTGATCGTTTGTATCAAGATATCTGAAAATCTTCGAAATTGTTTTTGAGCTTTCATTTTCTAATACCTTTTCAATTAATGACTCATCCAGCTCTTCTAATAGCCTTGCTTTGTGCAGTGCAGTGGGACATAAACTAAAAATTGTCTTTTGATCGTATTGATTTAAGCTTCTCATTATAAGCGCAACATCTGCTTGGTGTGTTTTTTTTAATATTTTAGTGATGTTAGTGTGAGCACTTCTCCTTAAAAGGCGTTGCATAGTGCTTCTTAGTAGGTTGATTTCAGTTGAAAAGATAGCTTTTTTCATTGTATTGGATTTTCTATAAATTAACTCTACTTTATAATATATTAAAGCGATAGTAAATGGCCAAAATTACAAAACAGAGCGATAATTTTTCCAAATGGTATACAGACGTTATACTCGACGCTGATTTAGCTGACTATGGCCCTGTTAAAGGAACAATGGTAGTAAAGCCTTATGGTTTTTCGCTTTGGACAAATATCAGAGACTCCTTAAATAAAATGATTGAAGACAGTGGTCACGATAATGCATATTTTCCACTATTTATTCCTAAAAGTTTTTTAGAAAAAGAAGCAAAACACGTTGAAGGCTTTGCTAAAGAGTGTGCTGTTGTAACTCACTCAAAACTTATTTCTGAAGAAGGGTCTTTAACAGTAGATCCCGAATCGAAACTTGAAGAAGAGATCATTGTTAGACCAACATCCGAAACAATCATTTGGCACATGTTTAAAAAATGGATTACATCATACAGAGATCTACCGTTAAAAGTAAACCAGTGGGCAAATGTTGTACGTTGGGAAATGCGCACAAGACTATTTTTACGAACTTCTGAGTTTTTATGGCAGGAAGGCCATACTGCACATGCTACTAAAGAAGAAGCAATGAAAGAGACGCTAGAAATTGTAGAAATTTATCGAACATTATTTGAGGACTATTTAGCAATCCCTACAATTATAGGTAGGAAATCAAATCTTGAAAGATTTGCAGGAGCAGATGAAACATTCTCAATTGAGACAATGATGAGAGATAAAAAAGCTTTACAAGCAGGTACTTCACATTATCTTGGGACTAATTTTGGATCAGCATTTGATGTAAAATTTCAAAGTAAAGATAACAAAGAGCATCCAGTGTATGCAACAAGTTGGGGTGTTAGCACAAGAATGGTTGGAGCGTTGATAATGGTTCATGGCGATGATAAGGGTCTAAAAATTCCACCTAAAATTGCACCTACGCAAGTTGTTATTGTCCCAATTAATCCAAAAAAAGAAAAGTCTGAAGAATTTTCTAGTTTTGTAATGAAAGTGGAAGAAAAATTAACTCACCTAAACATAAGAACACACATTGATGATCTCGATGAAAGCCCAGGATTTAAATTTAATAAATGGGAGCTTAAAGGCGTGCCAATAAGAATTGAAATTGGCTTAAAAGAGTTTGAAAATATGGAGGTTACTGTTTGTCGAAGAGATAATTCAGAAAAATACCAAGTCCAAATCGATAAAATTGACGAAATACCAACTATTTTACAAAGTATTCAAGATAATCTTTTTAATGATGCAAAAACCTTTATGGATAACAATACATGCACAGTAAGCACTTTTGCTGATTTTTCAGATACGCTATCTAAAAATAACCAATTCATCAAAGCATATTGGGACGGAACAGATGAAACCGAACTGAAAATAAAAGAAAAAACTAAAGCAACAATCCGCTGTATAGTTGAAGATAACGAAGACCCCTCCAATAAGTGTA
>VMCW01000189.1 GCA_008081175.1 Flavobacteriaceae bacterium | reverse complement strand
TAAGTTCATACTTTTTAGGCACTTTTTAATCTCAACTTAAAGAATGAGATGAAGCTTTCTGGATTTTCAATGATTCCTTGTTCAGAGACAATATTGATACTGATGTTTCTGCTGATTCTTTTTTCAGAAAAATCCTCTAATATTTCAATAATATCGTGATCTAGAAAACGGGTTTTTCGAATATCCAGTTCCAATACGGTGTCTCTAGGTAAGGCCTCTAACTCTTTCAAAATAGCGCCTTTGTTGAAAAACGTCACTTCTTCGGCTAGAGTCATTTTAATTTTATGTATCCCATTACTCTGATCTTCGATGTGTAGGAAGTGAGAGTTTTGAAAACTTTTTATCAATATCACAACTATCCCTACCATTAGGCCAAGTCCTATTCCAATTAGCAAGTCTGTAAATACAATTCCTACAACCGTAACGAAAAAGGGTAAAAACTGTTTCCACCCCAACTGATACATACTGATAAAGAGTTTTGGTTTTGCTAATTTATAACCTACAATCAACAAAATCGCTGCAAGAACAGAGAGCGGAATTTGATTGAGTACAACTGGTATCAGGAGTACAGAAATCAACAAAAAGAATCCGTGGATAATCGCTGCCATTTTTGTTTTACCTCCAGATTGAATGTTGGCAGAACTGCGAACAATAACTTGGGTAACAGGCAAACCGCCGATTAAACCTGAAAAAATATTTCCTATTCCTTGAGCGATAAGCTCTCGATTGGTAGGGGTCACTCTTTTTGCAGGGTCCAATTTATCCGTCGCTTCGACACATAACAAGGTTTCTAAGCTAGCTACCAATGCTATTGTAAAAGCAGTAACCCATATTTGTGGATTTGTAATTACGTTAAAATTTGGAAAGCTAAACTGGCCCAAAAAAGAACCGAAATCTTTCGGAACAGGAACAGAGACCAGTTGTTGACTTTGGATTTCCCATATAGAATTGCCCTTAGTCATGACAACATAGAAGATTCCAACTACGACCACAACAAGGGGTCCCTGTATAAGTTGAAAAATTTTAGCTTTTTTACTCAACACATTAGACCACAAAAGTAGTATCCCCATGCTGATTACAGCTATCAAAGTAGCTCCAGGACTGATAAAATTTACCGCATGTAAAATCCCTGAAATCGTGTTTTCTCCATTGGATTGTAGAAAAGAAAATTCTCCTTCAGGGCTTTGGTAGCCAAAAAAATGTGGAATTTGTTTGAGGATTATAATAATCCCTATTCCCGTTAACATTCCTTTGATTACTGATGAAGGGAAGTAATAACCTATAATCCCAGCCCTAGCTATACCAAAAAGGAGCTGAATCAAACCTCCTAATACGACAGCTAATAAAAAATTCTGGAAACTTCCTAAAGTTCCAATTGCAGTTAAGACAATAGCTGCTAGACCTGCAGCAGGACCACTAACACCAATTTGGGAGCCGCTTAAGCTTCCCACAACTATTCCACCTACAATTCCAGCTATTAATCCAGAAAAAAGTGGAGCACCACTTGCGAGGGCAATTCCCAAACACAAGGGTAATGCGACAAAAAAGACTACTATACTTGCAGGAAGATCGTGCTTTAAATTGGAAAATAAATTTAAATTTTTCATATCAATAATATTCAAACTAAGAGACATCCCTCCTGTTTGAAGTTTTTTTTAATTAAACAATAAAGTTGTTATATACTGAAAAGATTGGGGGGCGAAGTGTACTAGGCGATTCTAGGAGGAGGCAGCTGAATTTCCAAAATGATCATTGGACAAGAGGGGACTATATAAGATTGAAATTGATCGTATTGAAGTGCTGTTATTGAGGCACGCTTCTCTGCATAAGTGTAGAACTTCTTTTCCTCTTTTTTTTCTTTGTTCTCCTCTGAAGAGTCGTCTTGCCAATCGATGGTTTCGATATCGAATGAGTTTTCTGTCAATAAAGACAAAGAATCTAAAGTCGTAGAAAGAGTCAAACAAGATAGAACCCCTCCTATAAAAAGGGTCTTAAAAAGGGTGTTCGATAAAAGACGATATAGCTTCAACTTTTCAAAAGTTTTTTAATAATCGAATTCGCAAATATACAAATCTTTAAAAACTTCCAACTTAATTTACTGTTAATAGAAACGGCTTTAGTAGAAAGTAGAGAGTGCTTTGATATTTTTAATTTTATTACCTTAAAGCATCAAATAATTAGGATGTTACAACGCATTACTGAGGCTTTTCCTTGGATCATTTCCCTTTTTGCATGTATTGGGCTGTTACATCCACCCCTGCTCATTTGGTTTCAAGGACAATGGATAACAATTGGGCTAGGAGGTATAATGTTGGGAATGGGATTGACGCTTAAAGCTTCCGACTTCATTGCGGTTCTTCACCATCCAAAATGGGTACTGGCTGGACTGGGTTTACAGTTTCTTGTCATGCCATTATTAGGCTGGGGGCTAGCCCAACTTTTTCAGCTTCCTCCTCTTTTTGCTGTAGGTATGATTTTGGTTGCTAGCTGCCCTGGAGGTACTGCTTCTAATGTCATAGCCTATTTAGCAAAAGCAGAAGTGGCCTTGTCTGTTTGTATGACCGCTTGTTCTACCCTTGCAGCAATTATCATTACCCCTTTTGTAACGCTTCAGCTTTCAGGAAGCTACCTAGAAGTTCCCGCTTCGGGTTTGTTTTACAGTACGCTAAAAGTTGTGTTGATCCCTGTTGCTTTAGGAGTGCTTTTCAACAGACACCTTCCTAAAACAGTAAGTAGGATAGTTTCTTTTGCTCCTGCGGCAGCTGTTCTATTGATAAGTTTGATTGTAGGGAGTGTTGTAGGTCAGGGAAAAGAAGTCATCATAGATTCAGGCTTTCGTTTAATATTGGCCTTACTCACACTACATGCCCTTGGTTTTTTCTTTGGCTTTATATTAAGCTTTCGCTTTTTTAAAGACTGGAAAATTGCAAAAACAATAGCTATAGAAGTAGGAATGCAAAATTCAGGGCTTGGAGTGGTCCTGGCGAGAGAAAATTTCAGCAGTCCTTTGGTTGCTATCCCTGCTGCCTTGTCTAGTTTAATCCATTCCCTCTTGGGTGGAATTTTTGTTCGCCTTTTTAGAAATAAAAATTAGTTTATTATCAAGAAAGAAAACTTACTCTGTGGGCTGCGACACATACTTTTCAGCATGCTTTCGGGATAAAAATATTTTTCTTGCCATGTGAACTGCCTCATTGAAAGAGCTGTTATCTGCTATTCCTTGTCCTGCAATATCAAAAGCTGTACCGTGGTCTGGTGAGGTACGGATTTTATTTAGCCCTGCTGTGAAATTGACTCCTTCACCAAAAGAAAGTGTCTTGAAGGGGATGAGTCCCTGATCGTGATACATTGCAAGCACTCCATCGTATTTCAAATAAGATTGATTTCCAAAAAACCCGTCCGCTGAAAAAGGACCAAAAACAAGTTTTCCTTCCTCAAATTTACTCTTTAAAAGGGGACGTAAAAGGCTGTCGTCTTCATCCCCAATTACACCGTGATCTCCTGTATGCGGATTGATTCCCAAAACAGCAATTTTTGGCTTTTGTATACCAAAATCTTGGCGTAAGCTGGCATCTAATAGGTCTATTTTCTTTCTTACTCGGGCCTTAGTAATATGAGAGGTTACCTGTGAAAGGGGAATGTGGTCGGTGACTAGAGCAACTTTTAAAGTTTCTGTAATCATAAACATTAGGCTTTCTCCGTCCAATTTTTCGTTTAGAAAGTCCGTATGTCCAGGAAAGTGAAAGTCGTCAGACTGGATACTTTTCTTGTGAATAGGAGCTGTCACTAAAACATCTACAAGTCCACTTTTAAGTGCGGTTGTTGCTGCTTGTAATGAGCTCACCGAACAGGCTCCTGCATTGGTGTCTTCCTTACCGTATACAATTGCGAAGGGAGACTCCCATGTATTGACAACATTTAGTTGTCCTTTATGTGGTTTATTTAAGTTTTTTAAAGAAAAGATCCCTGTATTTATTCCTAATTTTTTTCGCTCCTCGATAAAATTCTGGGCATGAGCAAAAACAATAGGAGTGAAAAAATCAAAAACACGTTTGTCTTGAAAGGTTTTTAAAATAATTTCAATTCCAATACCATTGGGATCCCCTACAGAAATTCCTACTCTTATTTTGCTTGAATCGCCCACACCTATGA
>VMCW01000039.1 GCA_008081175.1 Flavobacteriaceae bacterium | reverse complement strand
CCGAAAAGAGTCCTACTCTAAGGAAAGCAGGAACCCTATTGTCGCCCCAGGCACCTTAAAAGACGATCAAGAGCGAAGAGACTTTACGGTAAATGCTTTAGCATTGAGTTTGAATGAAGAAAACTTTGGAGCCCTTTTAGATCCTTTTAATGGTATTCGAGACCTCAAAGAAAAAAGACTAAAAACACCTTTAGATCCAGACATTACCTACTCTGACGATCCGTTGCGAATGCTTCGTGCCATACGTTTTGCTACCCAGCTGGATTTTAAAATTGAACCTCACTCGCTAAAAGCAATAGAAAAAAATGCTGGGCGTATCGACATCATTACCAAAGAGCGCATAGTGGAAGAACTTTCCAAAATACTCGCTTCTAAAAAACCTTCACTAGGTTTTATACTTTTGGATCAAACTTGTCTTTTGGAACGTATTATTCCGGAGCTGATTGCTCTTAAAGGGGTAGAGGAAATTGAAGGTCAAAGTCACAAAGATAACTTTTACCACACCCTAGAAGTTGTTGATAATCTCAGTGAAAAGAGTGAAAATATTTGGTTGCGCTGGGCCGCATTATTTCACGATATAGGAAAAGCCCCTACAAAAAAATTCAAGCCATCAACAGGATGGACTTTCCACAATCATGAGTTTGTTGGAGCTAAAATGATTTATAAAATCTTCAAAAGGCTTAAAATGCCACTGAATGAAAAATTAAAATACGTTCAAAAAATGGTTTTCATGAGTTCGCGACCTATAATCATCTCAGAAGATCACGTGACAGATTCTGCTGTGAGAAGATTGGTGTATGATGCAGGTTCCCATATCGATGATCTAATCACCCTTTGTGAGGCGGATATCACGACCAAAAACCCAAAACGGTTTGAACGATACCACAATAATTTTAAAATTGTACGTGAAAAAATAGTAGAGGTCGAAGAAAAAGATCACCTTAGAAACTTTCAACCTCCAGTAAGTGGTGAAGAAATCATGACCTTTTTTGGCATAAGACCTTCAAAGGAAATTGGAGTCATTAAAGAAGCTATAAAAGAAGCCATCCTAGAAGGAGAAATTCCAAATGAATTTGAAGCGGCCTACGAAAGAATGAAAGAAGAAGGAAAAAAATTAGGATTAAAAGCTCATGAATAAACCTTATAGCTTTTTTCTGATTGCAAGCTTAGTTTTAGTTTATCTTGTGATCGCTGCGGGTTCCATTGTGCGCATGACAGGCAGCGGCATGGGATGCCCAGATTGGCCAAAGTGTTTTGGTTATATCATCCCTCCTACAGAACGCTCCCAGCTCGAATGGAAGCCTGAGCACACATATAAAAAAGGAGAGGTAATAATTGTAGAAGAAAGTCTTAGGGTCGCACCCAGAGATTTTACAACCGAAAAAAACTTCACAGAAGAAAACTGGGAACCCTACACCAAACACGATTACGCTATTTTTAATCCCATCCACACATGGATAGAATTTCTAAACCGCCTATTAGGTGCACTTGCAGGACTGGCCACGCTACTTCTTTTTGTTTTCTCACTTTTCAAATTAAAAAAAGATCGTTTATTAAGTGTAGTTTCTTTTCTCATCGTTTTGGGTATGGGATTTCAAGCTTGGCTGGGTAAAACGGTAGTTGATTCAAACCTACTACCATATAAAATAACCCTTCATATGATCATGGCTCTACTTCTGGTATTATTACTCATTTTCCTTTTGGAACGCAATCTTACTATCATAAAGCCATTAAAAAGCAACTACACTCTAAAAGTCGCTGTAGCAGTTGGTCTTTTCCTTACTTTGGTTCAAATTGGAATGGGAACACAAGTACGTCAATTTGTCGATGAGCAAATGAAATATTGGGGGTTAGAAGTAGCATCACAGTGGTTGTCTTCTCCACCATTTATCTTCTATTTTCACCGCAGTTTTTCACTTCTTGTAATCGCTGTTCATGGGCTGATTGCCTATCAACTGTTCCAAAACAAACAACTGCCACTTGTATTTAAATTTGTGCTAATTTTAATCGGTTTAGAGGTTGTGACAGGAATTGTAATGTACTATTTTGATTTTCCATTTTCTTCTCAACCTTTACATTTGATTTTGGCTTCCCTTCTGTTTGGAGCACAAAGCTTTTTTATGATTCGTTTAATAAAACAAAGATGATTTACAGAATTCGAATAATATTAGATGTTACTGAAGATGTGCTCCGCGATATTGAAATCGAAGAAGACGCTACTTTAGAGGATCTCCATCACAGCATTATTCAATCCTTTGGGTTTCTAGGTAATGAAATGGCCTCTTTTTATAAGTCTGATGAACAGTGGAACCAAGGAGAGGAACTTCCCCTTGAGACAATGAATGATGTGTCGAGTAAAAGCGAAGAACCACTCCATAAAATTTTTACACTGTCTGACCCCCATCTGATATACATCTATGATTTTCTCAATCTGTGGACCTTTTTTGTGGAGCTTAAA
Source organism: Flavobacteriaceae bacterium (assembly GCA_008081175.1). Lineage (GTDB taxonomy): Bacteria > Bacteroidota > Bacteroidia > Flavobacteriales > Flavobacteriaceae > MS024-2A. The sequence goes on along the minus strand of VMCW01000039.1, from coordinate 1,762 downwards.
GAAATAGGAGAAAAAATTTCTGGACTGAGTTATCCTAACCTAATTCACAGTGAAGGTGAGGTGCCTGAAGAAGCTCCAGAAAAAATATTTGATGTAGAAGAAACGGATTCTTTTGATGTTGAAAACGAGGATTTTGACGAAGAAGAGGACGACGATCTTTTGGAGTATGACGATAGTGATTTCTATTAAAAGAAATCATGCATATTCACTTTCTCATAATTAAAACGAACAAAATTTAAGGCAGCACGCATCACATCCCCCATAGAGTTACTTTCTAAAAAGGCTTGGTCTTTAGTGAAATTGTAAATTTCTTTTTTAAGTCTTTTTAAATTTACTTCAGATGTGATTACATCGTCTTTCATGATGTCTAAGATTGCACTCAAACGATTTCCAGAACTGATGATACGACGTGCTACTATGGATCGTTCTTCAATTTTATACTGTATAATGGAATCGTGTGTGAGTTTACCTCGAACCAAATCCATAATTGGAAGATTTTCTTTAAAAAATTGAGGGCGATAAACAGAAAGCTTTCCTTCAAAAGACTGCTGATCAAAATCAATAGGCCTGATTTTATAAACCACATGATCAAAATCATGCGTGGGAACAACTACATAGTTATAGGCCCGCATATCACCTAGCAACCTTATCATGCTACGCTCATTAAACTTGACATATTCCTTAGCGATTTGGGCTTTTTCAGAAGCATTACATTGGGGTAGGAATTCCTTAATGAATGTATCTCCCGGTATGCCCGCAATATGTTCTTCGATAAGGGTGTTGTGGTTTACCAAATAATTTAAATTATAAGGAGACAGCATATGTTCATATTCTAACCCGTAAATACGTGAAGCATCTGTTTGTTTGATGTAATAATAGGTGAAATTGTCATTTAATATATTGCGAATCTTAATTCGGAAAGGCTTTGAGTTACCAAAAGTACAATAGTCGATAGCATCGACATTCAAATATTGGATACCAGACTCATTACCATCAGAATGCAACAGCGTATAGATTTTTTTTAGATTGTAATCAATTTCACGACGTTCCGTATCTGAGTAGTATACACTTACCCAAAGGGTGTCTTGATCGTTTTTATCATAAACAACAACAGAACCTGAAAAACGAAGGAGGTCGGAGTAATAAATTGGGGTATCCACCCATCGGTCGTAGGACTTTAAATAGATGGCCAATTCTTTTTTTATGGGATAAAAAGGCTTTTTTTGGGAAATTAATTTTTCTTCCATACCCTCATTTTTTCAAATGTACTTATCTTTTATGTAACAAAATAGCACCACAGTCGTTATATTATTATGTCTGAGACCCTCCTTCAACTGAATCAGCTGAGCAAAAACTTTGGTGCAATTAAAGCGGTAGATCAACTTTCCCTTAGTATTAAGAAAGGTAAAGTCTATGGTCTTTTGGGACCCAATGGCAGTGGAAAATCAACTACTTTGGGTATGATTTTAAACGTAATCAATCCCAGTGGGGGCAGTTTTGAATGGTATCAAGGTACCATCAGCACCCATATGGCATTAAAGAAGATAGGTGCTATAATAGAACGGCCTAACTTCTATCCTTACATGACCGCCTTAGAAAACCTAAAGCTGATCTGTAAAATTAAAGAGTGTCCCTTTGATGCTATTGAAGAAAAATTGACTTTGGTTGGGCTCTGGGAACGAAGAAACAGTAAATTCAGTACCTATTCCCTAGGAATGAAACAACGACTTGCCATCGCTGCAGCATTGCTAAACAACCCTGA
>VMCW01000199.1 GCA_008081175.1 Flavobacteriaceae bacterium | reverse complement strand
ATATGAAAGGACATCTATTGGCTCATTTTATTGAAGACGAAAGACTTAAACAACCCTTATTCCCATTTCTGGGTATTACACTCTCTGGTGGACATACACAATTTCTCCTTGTCAAAGAGCATTTTGAAATGGACCTTATTGGTTCTACTTTGGATGATGCCATTGGAGAAGCCTTTGACAAATGCGGAAAAAGAATGGGGCTCTCCTACCCTGCTGGGCCTGAAATTGACACACTAGCCAAAAAAGGAAATCCCAATCGTTTTTCTTTCCCAATTTCTAATCTTGAAGGGTACAATGTCAGTTATAGTGGTGTAAAAACAGCATTCACTAATTTTATTCATAAAAAGGAACAAAAAAATCCTCTTTTTGTTAAAGAAAACCTGAATGATCTATGTGCAAGTTTACAATACACACTAGTTCAGATAATTTTAAAAAAAACACTCAAAATAGTTAAAGAATTAAATATAAATCAGATTGTCATCGGAGGTGGAGTCGCTGCAAATTCAGAAATACAAAATCAATTGAATTTAATGGCGAATGAAAACAAAGTGGAACTCTATTTACCTCCTGTAGATCTCACAACAGACAATGCCGCCATGATCGGAATTGCTGGTTATTATTCATTACAACAACAAAAATACGGTAGTTATACAGACACTTCAACTGCACGTTTAACACTCTAGAATGCTTTTATTTTTTGACCAGAACATCACGATAGATACAGAAGAATTTACTTTTGACCGCACCGAGAGTAAACATCTCGTTAAGGTACTTCGTAAAGAAAAAGGTACTCAAATAACACTGACAAATGGAAGGGGACTGCATTGGAACGGTATCCTAACTGAAGTATCTCCGAATAAATCAACAGCCAAAAAAACAAAAGCGATTCATCACCTAGCTCCAAAGAAAAAAATACATCTCGCTATTGCACCAACCAAAAGGAATGAACGAATGGAATGGATGATTGAAAAATTAACAGAGATAGGCATAGCATCTATTACTCCAATTCTTTGTGATTATTCAGAACGAAAGGTAGTAAAAACAGAACGGTATTTTAAAATCGCTGTTGCAGCCCTAAAACAATCACAACAATTCTTTTTACCTCAAATAAATCCATTAACACCTTTTGAAGCACTTCTTAAAACAATAAAACACCCTGCCTTGATTGCGCATTGTTCAGAAAGCCCAAAGTGTGAATTATCAAAGTACGCATTAAATAGCGATGAAATAACACTTTTTGTGGGTCCAGAGGGTGATTTTAGCTCACAAGAAATCAAAACCGCAATGACAGCAGGACTGGAAGCCGTGAGCCTTGGATCTCAACGTTTCAGAACAGAAACCGCAGGACTCCTAGGTTGTCATACACTTTTTCTTAAGTAGTAAAATAAGGAAGCGCTAAACTTTCCTATATTTAACCTATGAATTCCAAAGAAATTACCAGGGGCATCGTATGGGCGGTTTTTCAAATCGCTGCCATCAGTCTGACCATTTGGTTGCTTTTCCAACTCAAAACCTTGCTTATTTATCTTGTCATAGCAGCTGTAGTGAGTTTAATTGGTCGTCCTATTAATCAGTTTTTGATTCAAAAAACCAAACTCCGTCCTATACTCGCGACGACAATTAGCATAATTGTTTTATTGGGAATTTTAATCAGTCTTTTTTCATTATTTGTTCCTTTACTAATTCAACAAGGGGAAAACCTTGCTCTTCTAGACGTAGATTTACTCAAAGCAAATATTAATACTCTAGTAGAAGAAATAAGTCTTTACTTCCAGTTAGACAACAGCTTTTGGCAACAACAATTTGCTGTAGACAATCTCTTTCAAAATGTTAATTTTGGTCTTCTTCCAGAACTCCTCAACCAAACACTAGAACTCCTAGGAGGTTTTACCATTGGACTTTTTTCAGTAGTTTTTATTTTATTTTTTTTCCTCAAAGACAGTGAGCTTCAAGAACGGATTATTTTAGTATTGGTAAGTGACACTTTAAGCGCAAGAGTAGAAAAATCGATTGAAAAAATCAAAAATCTCTTGTCACGTTACTTTTTAGGCTTGCTGTTTCAAATCAGTATTTTACTGATTATATACAGTATTGTTCTCGCAGCATTTAGTGTAGAAAACGCCTTTATAATTGCATTTTTATGTGCTTTATTGAACTTGATTCCTTACTTAGGTCCTATTATAGGGGCTGTCTTAATGATGCTATTGACTATGAGTAGTTTCATAGGGGCAGATTTCAGTTCGGTAATTCTTCCAAAAACGTTTTATGTAATGTTGGGGTTCCTTGTGGGGCAACTCATAGACAATTTCTTTAGTCAACCCATGATATTCTCAAACAGTGTAAAATCGCATCCCTTAGAAATTTTTATCGTGATTCTTGCATCTGGAACACTCATGGGTCCTCTAGGAATGATTATTGCTATCCCATTTTATACCACACTAAAAGTCATTGCACAAGAATTTTTAAACGACAATAAGATTGTCAAATCACTTACTAAAAACTTCTAAAATGAAGCAAATCATTTTTTTTTCAATTCTTCTACTCAGCCTGACAACCTCTGCCCAAAAGCTAAGTAAAACAGAACGCAAAATTATTCAGCAGGTGGAAAAAAATCATGAAGAAAGTATCGCCTTTTTAGAAAAAGTGGTCAACATGAATAGCGGTACATTAAATTTAGAAGGTGTTAAAAAAGTTGGAGCTGTATTTCAGGAAGCATTTAAGGCAATAGGGTTTAACACTCGTTGGATCGAAATGCCTGAGGAAATGAATCGAGCAGGTCATCTTTTTGCCTCCATAAAAGGGAATAAAGGCAAAAAGCTCCTTCTGATAGGACACCTAGATACCGTTTTTGAAGAAAACAGCCCCTTTCAAAATTTTGAACGAATGGACAGTATAGCCTTTGGGCCTGGTGCCAATGATATGAAAGGTGGAGATGTAATTGCGCTATATGCCTTAAAAGCGCTTTATGAATTAAATTTATTGGATAAAGCGTCTATAACAGTTGCATTCACTGGTGACGAAGAAAGCACAGGCAAACCTTTAGCCTTATCAAGAAAAGACCTAATAGATGCAGGAAAAGAAGCAGATATTGCTTTGGGATACGAAACTGCTTCTGGTTTTAACTATGCTACTATAGCAAGACGAGGTGCTTCTGGATGGAAGGTTGAAACTCAAGGTAAAAGAGCTCACTCTTCAGGTATTTTTAATGATCGTGTAGGTGCAGGAGCCATTTTTGAAATGAGTAGAATTTTAAATGCTTTTTATGAAGAAGTACGTGGGGAAGAATCCCTAACTTTTAATCCAGGGACATTATTAGGAGGTACTTTTGTAGATTATGACAAACAGAATAGTAGCGGATCAGTATTTGGAAAATCAAACGTAGTGGCGCAAAAGGCTGTAGTAAATGGAGGATTGCGTTTTATTTCTGAAGAACAAAAAGAAGAAGCTCGAGCTAAGATGAGAACGATAGTCTCTCAAAACCTTCCTCAAACTTCAGCAACAATAGAGTTTATTGATAGCTATCCAGCCATGAAGCCTTCAGAAGGAAACCTCGCCGTTCTAGAAATATTAAACCAAGTAAGTCAAGATTTAAACTTAGGAGAGGTACTCCCCCACGATCCATTAAAAAGAGGAGCTGCAGACATTTCCTTTGTTGCGAACTTTACAGATGGAATTGATGGTTTGGGCATGATGGGATCTGGAGCACACACTCCTCAGGAAACAGTAAACCTTAACACCATGAATGCACTGATTCAGCGCAGTGCAATTTTAATTTATCGCTTGACACGATAACTTAAAGCGTTAGGTTTAAAATGGATATTATTTAAAATACTTCTTGTATTTTTCCAACTGTTCTTCCACGGCCGATTTAAATTCAGACTGAAGCCGAACTACTAACTCACCCACAGATTCTATATTGTTTATTGAAGTTACACCCTGTCCTGCAGACCATATAGTTTTCCAAGCTTTGGCTTCTGCCTGAGCAGAATCCAAATCGCTACCAAAATCAATCTTTTTAGTTTGCTTCCACATTTCTTCAGTAATCCCCATTGCTTCTAGACTGGGTTTTAAAAAGTTTGCATGTACCCCAGAAACTGAAGCGGTATAGATAATATCTTCAGCCTTACTGTCTATTATCATTTTTTGATAGCCAGGATCAGCAAGACTTTCTTTTACGTTAATGAATCGTGTACCCATATAGGCCAGATCTGCACCCATTTGCAGTGCAG
>VMCW01000067.1 GCA_008081175.1 Flavobacteriaceae bacterium | reverse complement strand
CTAGACATAACAGAAGAAGTGTACTATGAGATCATTCGTCAAAAAACAGCCATTCTATTAGCTTCTTGTTGTGCAATTGGCGCCCAAGCTTTAAACAGCAAGCCAGAGGAGGTAAAAAAAATGCATCAGTTTGGCGAGTTATTAGGAATGGCTTTTCAAATCAAAGATGATTTGTTTGATTACGGAGATGAAAAAATAGGGAAACCCTTGGGGATTGATATTAAAGAAAAAAAAATGACATTGCCTTTAATCTACACCCTCAATACTGCAACTCCTTTCGAAAAACGTCAAATTATAAATACGGTAAAAAACCACAATAAAAACAAAACTAAGGTCAAAGAATTGATCCAATTGGTAAAAGACAAAGGAGGCTTAGAGTTTGCTCAACAAAAAATGGAATCTTACCGTGTAGAAGCTTTAAAACTGCTCATGGAATTTCCAAAAAATGAGTATAGAGATGCTCTTGAATTGATGGTAAATTACGTTATAGAAAGAAAAATATAAACCCAAAAAATCTCATTTGGGATTGCATAGAAAGTTTTAAATTTATCAAAACTCTAATTTTTGATATCCAGAAGCACCATAGATCAAGTATATGAAGCCGCTCGTGTTGAAGAGGTAATAGGTGATTTTGTCTCTTTAAAAAAATCTGGATCAAATTATAAAGGACTCAGTCCTTTTTCTCAAGAACGTACACCAAGTTTTATGGTGTCTCCGGTCAAACAAATCTGGAAAGATTTCAGCAGTGGTAAAGGAGGTAATGTAGTTGCTTTTCTTATGGAGCACGAACATTTTACTTACCCTGAAGCCATTCGTTTTTTAGCCAAAAAATATAATATTGAAATTGAGGAAACCCAACAGAGTTCAGAAGAAAAAGAAAAACTTGATCACAAAGAGAGTCTTTATTTAATTCATCAGTACGCACAAGAGCACTTTGCTAAAGAACTTTGGGAAACCGATGAGGGTAAAGCTATTGGACTCAGCTATTTTAGAGAACGAGGTTTTACCGAGGAGACGATACGCTTTTTTGCGCTAGGCTATGCTTTAGAAAAGATCGATCATTTTTATACTACTGCATGCAAGGCCGGTTATGCAGAAAGCCATCTGGAAGAAACAGGGTTGGTGATTAAAAACGAAAGAGGTGGTGTCGATCGATTTAGAGGAAGAGTGATATTTCCCATTCGAAGTATGGCGGGTAGAGTTCAGGGTTTTGGTGGGAGAATACTTTCAAGTACAGTCAAAACTGCAAAATATCTCAATTCACCTGAGAGTGCTATTTATCATAAAAGTCAGGTTCTCTACGGAATTTATGAAGCCAAAAAAGCCATTGCAAAAGAGGATGTTTGCTATCTCGTAGAAGGCTATACAGATGTTATTCAAATGTATCAAAAAGGGATTCACAACGTAGTTTCTTCTTCCGGTACAGCATTGACACCAGAGCAAATTCGTTTGATTCGAAGACTGACTTCAAATGTAATTGTGCTTTTTGATGGAGATGCTGCTGGACTTCGTGCAGCTATAAGAGGAATAGATTTGATATTGGAAGAGGGGATGAACGTTAGAATTTGTTCCTTTCCAGAAGGAGAAGATCCAGATAGTTTTTCTAAATCTCATAGTCTTGAGGAAATTCAAGCCTATTTAAAAGAACAAGCCAAGGATTTTATTCAGTTTAAAACAGATTTATTGCTTCTGGAAGCAGCCAACGATCCTGTAAAAAAGGCAACCACAGTTAGAGAAATAGTGCAAAGTATTTCTAAAATTCCTGATCCGATCAAGCAAGAAATTTACCTGAGGGAATGTGCCTTACAAATGGAAGTTTCTGAAGAGGTTTTGTTCAATGCATTGGCACAGGAAAAAAGCAAAAAAAAGGTTCCTGTGAGAAAGATTACTTCTGCCCAAGCAGCTCAGGAGTTGCCTAAACAAGGAAGTGATATAAAAACAAGTCTGGAAAACCCCTTGCTGAATTTAGAAAAACAAATTGTGAGTATCCTTCTTCATTACGGTGGGGATGAAGCCTTTTTTGATGAAGTTTTTATCTCGTCAGATGAGGAGGGAAATTTGATAGAAGAATCAAAAACGGTTCAATCCAAAGTGCATGAAAAGGTCTTTTTAGATCTGCAGCAAGATGAGGTCGAAATGATTCAACAAGAATACCAAACGTTATACAGTCAGTTGATACAAAGTTTTCAATCTGAAGGTAAGGTGCACCCACAAAAAATGATTCAACAGGAAGACCCAAGGTTGGGCAAAATACTCACAGATATTTTGCTAGCCGATGAAGAACATCAACTTCATGATTGGGAAAAGAAGAACATTTTTGTTAAAGACCGAAAAAGTGTAGTGGGTCAATTGGTCAGCGAAACCATTTTGACTTTTAGAAGGTATTTAGTAGATCAAAAAATTACGGAGCTTATGGAAAACGCAACTAAAGACTCACAAATTAATGAAGGGTCTGTGTTGGAAGAAGTAATGCAATATCAAAATTTAAAAAAATTACTTTCCAGGAGGCTCAATAGAGTGCTCTAGAGTAGGTCTAGATTTCTTGCCTGTTGGTAGAGGTCCGCTTGGTTTTCTACCTCGAGTTTTTTCATCAATCTACTTTTGTAGGTATTTATCGTTTTTTGGCTCAGTTTAAGCGTTTTCGATATCTCGACATTTCTTTTACCGTGTACTATAAATTTTAATACTTCAATTTCTCTGGAAGAAAGTGTTCCAAAGGCGTTTCTAGGTCTTGAGAGATCGATATTGTTTGTGATTTGATTGGCAAAATTGGAAGTAATATGATAGCCCAACTTTACTACTTTTTCTATGGCTTCTATCAGCACTTCTTTCTTTACTTGCTTTGACAAATAACCAAGAGCTCCTGCTTTCAGCAAGGAAATACCATAGATGGTTTGAGGCAATGAAGTATAAATTAAAATTGAAATGTTGGGATAGTTTTTTTTTATTTTTTTGATGGTATTTACAGCGCTGCCATCAGGGAGCTCCATTTCCATTATCACAACGTCTAGTTCGTTCTCCGATAGAAATTCAAAAAGAGCGTCAATACTAGTGAAAGTATCACAAACAATAATGGAGTCGTTATTTTCAAAGAAGGTTTTAAAACCTTTTTGGACCACTGGGTGAGGGTCTAGAAGGACTAGTTTTAACATTTTGGGACAAGATTTGGAGTGTTTTATAGCAATATAAGTATTATTTTACAAATAATCCTTGGGAATTTCACAAACAGGTATGGGATTCATTTTATGTTTGTTTTGATTGTGATGCTTTAGGTAAAGCTCGTAAACTGTCTTTTGTCTTTCAGAAAAGTGTTCTTTAAGAGCAGGCTTTTCTTGCATTTCCATAGCCCATTCTAGCTCCGTATAGGTAGCTCCCAACTGGTCTTCATCGGTTCGATCATCACCCCAAAGGCCATCAGTAGGCGCGGCATTTTGTATGGAAGAAACGATATCCATATGTTTTGCTATTTCAAATACCTGAGTTTTGTTTAAATCTGCTATGGGACTTAGATCCACCCCACCATCTCCATATTTGGTGTAAAAACCCACACCAAAATCTTCAACTTTATTTCCTGTTCCTGCAACTAAATATTTGTTTAAGGCAGCAAAATAGTAGAGGCTAGTCATTCTTAAACGGGCTCGAGTATTAGCTAGGCTGAGGTTTTGAGCTTCTTTATTATCTGTAGCGGGTAGTTGATCAACAAATGAATTGAACACGGAGTCTAGAGAAAGTCTTAAGGAAGTGACATTAGCAAAATGGGTTCTCAGCCAATTGATGTGTTCTGTGGCTCTTGTAAGCTGATTGGTTTCTTGTAAAATAGGCATTTCTAGGCACAATACTGGGAATCCCGTTTTGGCGCAAAGGGTCGAGGTTACTGCAGAATCAATTCCGCCTGAGACACCTACAACAAATCCATTCATCTTAGATTCGATGAGGTAACTTTTTAACCATTCTATAATATAGTTTTCGACTTTTTTAGCAGATTTCATTTTTTAATCGTTTATAGAAAGTAAATTTGTTCAAAATTACTCTTTTTGTAGGCATGGTTACAAATACGAATAGGCGACTTTCTTGTTTTTTCTCTTTTTCTCATTCTGTCTGTCTCTTTTTTGGAGTATTTGTTCTTTTTTCTTCCTGTCAAAATGAAAATCCTAATGAAAAGGAAATTGAAACCCTTTCTGTTGCGATTTCATTTGAGCGTTTTGAAATGAAATTTTACAACCAGTCACCAGATGTGATCCCGCAACTAAAAGCCGAATACCC
>VMCW01000062.1 GCA_008081175.1 Flavobacteriaceae bacterium | reverse complement strand
GTAATAGCAAATCTCGTAGACGCGACGAAACCAAAAAAAACGATGACAAAGCAGATAAAATTGGTGAGGATATTTCATCTGTTGAAGCTGCTGAGCAGTTGTAATATCAAACCGAAATTGAACAGCTTTTATTTCCTAATCAAAATTTGAGACATAGCGCAATACTCTTGCACTGTTATGTCTTCTGCTCTTTTGGTGGGTAACACACCGATACTTACGAGACCTTCCTCAACATTTTGAAAATAACCCTTTAATGCTCCTCTCAACATCTTTCTACGTTGATTGAAAGCCTTCGATACTACAAATTCCAAAACTTCAACTTCAGCTGGGAATTTGGGTTCTTTTAATGCTTCAAAATGAACGAGAGTACTTTCAACTTTGGGTGGTGGCGTAAATGCGGTCGCTGGGACGTTGAATGCGATTTTTGTATCGCATCGCCATTGGGACATAACTGATAATCTTCCGTATGCTTTGCTTCCTGGACTTGCAACTATTCTATTTGCTACTTCTTTTTGAAACATTAAGGTCATACTTTGCCAGAACGAAGGCCAAGTTTTTGAAGTTAACCATCGCACCAAAAGCTCTGTCCCGATGTTATATGGTAAATTAGCTATAATTCGCACTGGATCGGCTAAATGCTCGCTTGCGTTCGTTGACAATGCGTCACCTTGTAGTAACTTGAGTCTCCCTGGAAATGTTGCTTGAATTTCCTCAAGCGCTTCTATGCAACGGCTATCTTTTTCGATTGCAACGACTTTTCGTGCACCTTCATTAAGTAAACTTCTAGTCAAACCTCCGGGTCCAGGCCCTATTTCTAAGATGTCGAATTGATCTAAGTTACCCGCATAACGTGCAATCTTTGATGTAAGGTTAAGATCGAGTAAAAAATTTTGACCTAAAGACTTTTTTGCACGCAGTTGATGCCTGGAAATTACATCTTTAAGCGGGGGAAGTTTTTCCATTCTGTTGCTTTCGAGACAGTGAAGCTGCCATTTTTATTGCATTTATAATTGATGTTTCATCTGCCACATTTTGTCCTGCAAGATCAAAAGCTGTTCCATGATCTGGCGAAGTGCGAACAAAGGATATGCCTAAAGTTATATTGACCCCTTCCTCAAACCCAATTGTTTTCAATGGTATAAGGGCCTGATCATGATACATTGTTATGGCCACGTCATATCTTGCCCGAGCAGTCGAATGGAACATAGTATCAGCCGATAGTGGTCCAATTATATTTATCGAGTCTTTTAAATTACGTATTGCAGGGATTATTATTTCTTTTTCTTCTAATCCCAACTTTCCATTTTCTCCGGCGTGAGGATTTAGTCCTGAAACAGCTATGACAGGCTGGGCAAGGCCGAATTTGTCTTTCATAGCTTCGTTTGTAATTTTGATGGTTTTTGTTAAGCCTTCAATTGATAGACGGTTTGATACCTCATTGATTGGGATATGGATTGTTGCTGGCACAACCTTTAATTTTGAAGAAGCCAACATCATAACTGGATGTTCGATATTATCCAAATATGCTAAAAATTCAGTATGCCCTAAAAATGGAAATTGTGTTTTAGAATTTAAAACATCTTTATTGATTGGGCTTGTACATAAAGCTGTCGCTTTATTTTCTTTTACCAAGCGCACTGCTTTTTTAATCACTTTGATAATATCATTTGCATTTTCAGGCTGGTGACATCCAATTTTAAGTGGATGAGCGAACTTGTGAACTAGAACTGGTAGCGCCGAACTAAAATTTTGTGAGACTTCATTTGGATGCACTATAGGTTGCCATGGTATGCTTTTATCTGGCAAATGAAGAGGATCGCCTATCCAGAAAAACTCATTGGATGGGTTGTTTTTTAAATAAATCCATGACTTTTGTACTATCTCTGGACCAATCCCTGAGGGATCACCACTCGTAATTGCTATAGTCATTTAATGACAACCAAAGCGTTATCTTTCAAAGTTTCCATAAAACTTCTTGCTAAATACTTCAGACGGATAGTTTGTAACTTATTTTTGTCATTTTCGATTTTTTCCTTGGTCAGATCTTCTTTTTTATTTCGCCCGCACAATCTAACCAATTTTGGTTTTTCATTATCGATAATGATTTCTGATTCACTTGGATCCAGTTTCTCCAACACCGTGGCTAGAGAATTCGATAGTTGTTCAGAAAATAGTTTACTCCTGATCAGTTTAAAATCTGTTTTATTTCCAATGGCAGCAGTTAAATCAGAACAATTGTAAAATTTATTTTGAATATCTTTTAAGTACGCTAAATTAGCCAATGTTGTAGAAACTGTAATAAAATCTAAAAAATTAACTTCTGTATTTATGTCATTTATTTCTCTAATATCTCTCAATTGAAATAATGCTATTGCCGTATTTAATCTTATTGGTTCGGTTACCTCGCCGGGCGAAAGATTGAAAATAAAGGGCTTTATAATTTCTGGTAATTTGTTAACGTTTTGCCATTTTATTCGACCACCTAAATCAGCCGTAGGCGCTTTTGAATATATTTTTGCAGCGTTTGAAAATTCTTCTATGGATTTGATATTTTTTAGTTGATAGGCGATATTTTCTATTTCACCTAATTCTTGGTTTGAAAACGGAATAATTATTTCAGTCAGTAACACTTGTACTGTTTCGTCAAAGTTAGCTATTTTGCTAGCCCGTTTTAGCTGAAGATCTGATATTTTAGATTGTGAAATGAATTTTTTCTCTATTATTTTCTGCCAAATTAATTCTGACTCGACATATGATCGAAAAGTATTTGAGTAAATACCAAGTCTATTAAGCTCTGCAATAAATTCGTCGCTAGATAATTTTGCTCTAGATGAAAAACGTCTTACTGCATCTTCAATCTCTGCCTCAGATGCGGTTATCTTTAATTTTAGTGCCTCAGTTTGTTTTAAGCGCTCTTCAATAAGTTGTGTTTGAGCAACTTTATTAGGATCCCCAGGAAATTTCAGCGCTGACAAAAATTTAACTCTTTGGTCAAATTCAAATTTTGTAATAACGGTGTCGTTTACTTGAATTACTGGAGAGAATAGCGAATTGTTTTGGGCGCTAGCTTGTGAAAAAACAACAAGGCACAAAATTAATACGCCTGTTATCAAAGTTTTATTTAGTACCATTGGATTACCCAAGCGATGAAATATGATATTATTTACAGTTTTTTTCTTGAATAGCATTCACCGCGCCTGTGCTAAAGCCTTTTAAGCTGATTGCAAAGCTAAAATTAGTTGTGGGTGGGGACGTCCCTTCCAATGAATATCGTCTGTCCATTTCTAGATTTAACAAAACGCATTGATTTTCATATGCTAAACCAGCTCCGAGTAATGCTAGATGAGATTCCGATTGGTCATACCTTAAATTAGATTTTAGCTGCCAATTATCATTAAGTTTGTATCCTGTATCTATTGTCCATTCTTCAATTTGATTGAGGCGATTTTCCTCTGCGTCTGATTGCAGAAAGCTATACTTTGTATCAAGGTAGATGGTTTCATAGTCAAAGCCAGCGTTAAAATCTGTTTTCTTTGCCTCAAACTTATTGCTTAGTAATCCTTGAAAGGAAACATATGAGTTTTTGGCAAGAGATAATTCGGCGGCTAAGAAGATATCAGATTGCTTATTCTCCAATCCCGAGCTGCTTGTAAAACCTAAATCCTCATTCAATCGCAGTACCTGGCCAAGTGAGAATCCCCCAGTTATATTTTTTTTTGAATTGAAGTTATATCTCAATCCATAAGCTCCATGAAATCCAGTTTCAAATTGATCTGATGCCGAGTACCTAGAAATCGCTAGAAGATTTCCCATATCAAACTCTGTATTTTCGCTTTCATCAATATATACAACGGCTTTTTTTCGTTCTCCCCACGCAACCTGAGCGAGTGGTTCAAGCATATGGGTGGCCTTTTCCGTATTAGATAAAAATGGCAGCCTGATGAATATATTAGTCCCAATACTGTTGAGAATTTCCAGATCGTTCAGTCTGCTATCATCAACTGCCAAAAATACATCCTGATTTAAAACTACGCCAGTCCCGAGTTCTAATCCCAACTTAGAAATTGTAGAGTTATTCCATACCAACTGATTTGCAAATCGGGCAACATCTCTCCCTATGATGTCCTCAGAGCCCTTACGCCAACTTCCAACTAACTCACTGTTGAAGCTTACTGAGCCAGGTATAATATTTTGATCAATAACTCGGTCATAATAATTATTTGTTGTAAGGGTAACGTTATCCTTGTCTTCTTTATAAAGAGATTGA
>VMCW01000020.1 GCA_008081175.1 Flavobacteriaceae bacterium | reverse complement strand
TAAGAGCTATTTGAAAAAATATAGCTTTTACTGCTTTATCATAGCAATATGAGGAATTCCATCCTCTAAATAAGTGTCGCCTGTTTTTTCAAAACCGTGCTGGTTGTAAAAGCTTTCCAAATGTGCCTGAGCAGATATTTTTATCCTTTGAGATGGAAAAAGAGCGTGAATTTGATCCGTGCAAAAACGAACCAAATGATGACCTAATTGTGCCTCTCTGTAGTCTTTTGACACTACTATTCTTCCAATAGCAACAAAGTCTATATAAGCCACTCCTTTTTCTAATATTCGTGCATAGGCGACGAGGGTATCCTCTTTTTTTCCGAGTACATGATAGGAAACTGTATCTTTTCCATCAATATCTTGATAAATACAGTTCTGCTCAACAACAAAAACCTCAGAACGTAAAGCAAAGGCATCGTGCAATTCTTTTATGTTGAGTTCTGTGAACTTTTTTATCGAAAATTGTACCATCTAAGAACACGGTATTTTATCTATTCTTGATTGATGTCTTCCTCCTTCAAAAGCGGTGTTTATGAAAACCTCTACCATGCTTATTGCTTGTGGTATAGAGATAAATCGAGCGGGTAAGCTTAAAATATTTGCGTCGTTGTGTTGTCTTGATAAAGCAACCAGCTCTTTATTCCAACATAAAGCAGCTCTTATATTCTGGTATTTGTTTGCTGTCATTGCAGCACCATTTCCACTACCACAAATAATAATACCCAATTCGGCTTTTTTTTCTTCTACATCTTTTGCTACGGGGTGTATAAAATCAGGGTAATCAACACTATGAGCGTCGTCTGTTCCGTAATTCTTTACCTGATGTCCCAAATTTTTTAAAAAAGATGTTATAGCTTGTTTATACTCAGGACCTGCATGATCATTCCCTATACTGATGTTCATTTTATGTGTTTTTTATAAAAATAAACAACTTGTTTATCTTGTTTACATGATGTTCATTTCTTTATTCATTTTTTGTTGACAACAAATAAAAAAATGGATGTCTTTGATGTGTTCTTGTTTACTGTGTTTCTCTTTATAAATAAAAAAAATAAAGTGCTTTTTTATTTATCATTTATCCCATAAAAAAATTCACCTATAAACAAAAAAAGAAGAAAAATATTTTCTTTTTTTTCATCAATTATTAAAATCAACAAATCGTTAACAACTGTGAAAAATACTTATTATCAATAGGTTACTTTGTGTATAAATATGTATCGTTTTGCAATAACTATTAGTTTAATAAATAAAAAAGTAAATACTCGCTTTTTTATAAGTACTATTAACAGTTCATTATATACACCATCTTTTAAAGAAATATAAAAAAACAACAAATGATAATGTTAGGAGTGTTGATATTCTAGGATAAGGGTTTGTTGTACCTTTGTGTGGAACAATTACTTTATGTCTAAAAAGAAAAAAGAGTATATGAGGCTAGAAAGAAAAGTTTTAGCTTTATTAAGTGCTCAACCAAAAAAAACCTTTAACTACAAACAAATCGCTTCTCTTCTTGAAGTTCGAGATACAAATGGAAGAAACAATATAATAAAAGCTTTACACTTACTCAGTAGAGAAAAAAAAATAGAACAAATAAATAAAGGTTCTTTTCGGTATTTGTTCATCAAAATTAGTTTGAAAGAAACTCTTTTGTTTATTCTTCCCTCAGGAAAAGGTAAAGTAGAATTAGAAAGTCATGAAGAAGAAATTATTATACCAAAAAAGTACTTGAATAAAGCTTTAGCAGGAGACAAGGTAAGTGTAAGTGTACATAAAAAAGATGGGGTGTTCTTTGCAAAAGTAGTTGACATCCTTGAACGAAATAAGAAAGAGTATGTAGGTGTTCTAGAACGACAAAAAGATTTTGGTTTTGTTTTATGTAAAAGAGGACCTATGTACACAGACCTCTTTATAGAGCCAAAAGAACTAAAGAAATATAAAGATGGAGAAAAAGTTGTTGCTGTTTTTAAGAGTTGGGAAGAAGGACGAGAAACACCAAATGGGAGAATAGTAAAATCTTTGGGTTTACCTGGAGAATCAGAAACAGAAATACACGCTATTTTACATGAATACGGTTTACCCTATGAGTTTCCAAAACAGGTAGAGGCAGCAGCAAAAGAACTTACTTCAAAAATAACTAAAGAGGAAATAAAGAAAAGGAGAGATTTTAGAGATGTTTTAACCTTTACAATTGATCCAATTACTGCGAAAGATTTTGATGACGCTCTTTCATTTAAAATAAATAAAGATGGGAGTTATGAAGTAGGTATACACATTGCTGATGTTTCTCACTATGTCACAACAAACAGTTTGCTGGATCAAGAAGCTTATGATCGAGCAACCTCAGTATACCTTGTTGATCGTGTTGTTCCTATGTTGCCGGAGGTTCTCTCTAATGGTTTGTGTTCTTTAAGGCCACAAGAAGAAAAATATACCTTCTCTGCTGTTTTTGTCTTTGATAAGGAACAAAAAATAATAAGTGAGTGGTACGGAAAAACAATCTTGTTTTCTGACCATCGCTTTTCTTATGAAGAAGTTCAATATATGTTGGAAAATGAGACAAACACTGTTGATAAAGAACACTCACTTACTCAACAGGCTTATACTGTTTCCTCAGAAGTTTATAATGCTTTAACAACTCTAGATCAGCATGCAAAAAAATTGCGTAGACAACGCATGAAAGACGGTGCTATTTCCTTTGATCGCGTGGAAGTCAATTTTCATCTTGATGAAAAAAATAAACCAGATGCTGTTTTTTTTAAAACATCAAAAGATGCAAATAAACTAATCGAAGAATTTATGCTTCTCGCCAACAGGAAAGTAGCAGAGTTTATGGGGAAAAAAAAGCAGTCAGTTCCTTTTGTTTACAGGGTTCATGACGACCCAGACGAAGAGAAGCTTTTTAACCTCAAACAAACCATAGCTTCCTTTGGATATTCGTTCAATCCTAAAGGAAAAAATGTAAGCAGGGAAATCAATAAACTATTAAGAGATTGTCAAGGAAAAAAAGAACAGAATTTGATTGATACCTTAGCGTTAAGAAGTATGTCTAAGGCAGAATATACAACAGATAATATAGGGCACTATGGCTTGGCATTTTCTCATTACACCCATTTTACGTCTCCCATAAGACGTTACCCAGATGTACTGGTTCACAGAGAGCTGTTTGCTATATTAAATAAAGGAAACAGTACCCAAAAAGATGTTTTGGAAGAAGCGTGTAAGCACTCGTCACAAAGAGAGCAAATAGCCACAAAAGCAGAAAGAGATTCGATCAAGTACATGCAGATGGTTTTTATGGAGGATAAAATAAATCAAGAATTTGACGGTGTCATTTCTGGTGTAACAGAAAGAGGTTTATATGTAGAACTAATTGATAACAAATGTGAAGGAATGATCCGAATGGTCGATTTAAAATCTGATTTTTTTGAGTATAATGCACAACAACACTCTATCTATGGCATTCACACACATAAAAAATATCAGCTTGGAGACCCTATACGTATAAAAGTTAAAAAAGTAAACATTCAAAAACGTTTTCTTGATTTTATCCCCATGGAATAAAACACTTATTTTTATTCCATGAAAAAAGCGCATTTTAGCTACATATTCTTTTTTATTGGCTTTTTTTTATTGAGCCAGGACACCGAAAAAAAAACACTAGCGACAGGTCCTTTTATTGGAGTAAAAGTCTACTCAAATTTGGAGGTCAATTTAATTGCATCTGATGTAAATAAGGTAATTGCCTATGGTGATAATTCTGATTATGTTGTTCTTTCTATAAAAAATAAGGTCTTAAAAATAAGGGTTATGGGAGGAAGTTTATTAACACCAGGAAAAACAAAAATAGACATATATCACAGCAAACCACTGGATCAAATTACTGTTTTTCAAGGCAGTATACTAAAGGCAGCATTTCCTATACAACAAACAAGCTTGAGTCTAGAGGCAAGGACTAATGCACAAATAGACCTAGAGGTTTATGCAGAACGATTGGACACAAAAACGAGTTTTGGAGGGAGGCTTTTTTTAAAAGGAGAGGTCACTAATCATGAAATCAATTTAGCAACATCCGGTGTATGTGAAGCCGATTTACTCAAAACGAAACAAACAAAAATCAAAAACAAAGGGGGAGCATATGCATATGTATATGCAAGTGAATTATTAGATGCAAAAATGTATGGTGGTGTTTTACGTATTTTGGGTCAACCACTAAAACAAATAACGGAAGAGTATTTGGGCGCTGTAATAGAAGTAAAATAAGAGGCATCGAGCGGATTCGAACCGCTGTACAAGCTTTTGCAGAGCTCTGCCTA
>VMCW01000091.1 GCA_008081175.1 Flavobacteriaceae bacterium | reverse complement strand
TAAACACTAAAGGTGAGACTACTTTTCTCATCAGATTCCCAAACGTTTTCGCGCTGTCCTCTTCCTTTAGTTTGTCGAAGAGCCCAAACCAAATCACCATCGTTTATTTTATTAGATCTGTGTTTGGTTTTTAAATAGTCGTTAGTGGAAGGGGTGGCATCAAGTTTGATTATTTTAAAATAGCTCATTTGAAGTCGTGTCAACGAGTCAAAAAGTAATAAATTTGTATAAAAGAGCAGCGCTTAATGACAAAAAAAAGTAAAGAGGCAAATCTCCTTTTAGATGAAATAATCAAAGGAATAGAAGAAGTTAAAGGAGCAGATATCAAAAAAATGGATCTCAGACAAATCGACAATACGCCTTGTGACTTTTTTGTAATCTGCAGTGGAAATTCAAATACTCAAGTTGCAGCCATTGTCAACTCTGTTCAAAAAACCGTAAGTAAAGCACTTCATGAAAAACCCTTTCATACAGAGGGTCTTGAAGTAGCCGAATGGGTTTTGATTGATTATGTAAATGTAGTTGTACACGTTTTTCAAAGACAAACTAGAGAATTTTACAATATCGAAGAGCTTTGGGGAGATGCTATAAGCACTCCAATCGCTTCGAATTATTAATTGCTATGAAAGAAGAAAAAAAACCATCCACACCAAAATTTAATATTTACTGGATCTACGGAGCCGTAATTTTTGCACTCCTAGGCATGAGCCTATTTGGTGGAAACGATTGGCAGACTATGAGTAAAACAAACATCTCCAACTTTGAGCAATTTTTAAATGCTGGAGATGTAAGTGAAGTAATTGTAATCCGAAATAAAAGTAGCGTCCGAGTCACCCTCACACCAGAAGCACTCAACAAAAGTGAACATCAAAATGTTACTGGAAAAAATATTTTAGGTCAAGAAAACAGTAGAGGGCCTCATTATCAATTTGAAGTGGGTAGTCTTGAACTTTTTGAAGAAAAGCTTGAAAAAGCCCGAGACAAAGGAATCAATTTCAGATTGGAATTCATCACCGTAGAAAATAGATGGTTGGATACTTTGATTGGATTCCTTCCTATTATTATAATCATTGGAGTTTGGATCTTCTTAATGAGAAGAATGTCTGGTGGTGGTGCCGGAGGACCCGGTGGTCAAATTTTTAATATAGGTAAATCCAAAGCAAAATTATTTGACAAAAACACAGACGTTAAAGTTACATTTAAGGATGTAGCAGGACTAGAAGGAGCCAAAGAAGAAATTCAGGAGATTGTAGATTTTCTAAAAAATCCGCAAAAATATACTGTTCTAGGAGGAAAAATTCCCAAAGGAGCCCTACTTGTTGGTTCCCCAGGTACAGGAAAAACACTTTTAGCAAAGGCAGTAGCTGGAGAAGCAAAAGTTCCCTTCTTTTCACTTTCAGGATCGGATTTTGTTGAAATGTTTGTAGGAGTTGGGGCTTCGCGTGTACGTGACCTCTTCAAGCAAGCGAAAGAAAAATCCCCTTCCATTATTTTTATTGATGAAATTGATGCTATAGGAAGAGCTAGAGGTAAGAGTAATATAACCGGCTCCAATGATGAAAGAGAAAATACACTGAATCAACTTCTTACGGAGATGGATGGTTTTGGGACAAACACCAACGTAATTGTTATTGCTGCTACTAATAGAGCAGACGTACTTGACAAAGCATTAATGCGAGCAGGACGCTTTGACAGACAAATTTATGTGGACCTTCCGGACTTAAATGAACGCAAAGAAATCTTTAAAGTTCATTTAAAGCCTCTTAAAACCATAAAGACACTCGACATTGACTTTTTGGCAAAACAAACTCCTGGCTTTTCTGGAGCTGACATTGCTAATGTATGCAACGAGTCTGCATTGATTGCGGCAAGAAAAAAT
Source organism: Flavobacteriaceae bacterium (assembly GCA_008081175.1). Lineage (GTDB taxonomy): Bacteria > Bacteroidota > Bacteroidia > Flavobacteriales > Flavobacteriaceae > MS024-2A. Next base: position 2,496 of record VMCW01000091.1, on the reverse strand, counting down.
AAAAAATCTGTCGGGAAACAAGATTTTCTTGATGCTGTGGACCGAATAGTAGGTGGTTTGGAAAAGAAAAACAAAATCATAACTCCGGAAGAAAAAGAAACCATTGCCTACCACGAGGCAGGGCACGCTATTGTTAGTTGGTTACTCGAACATGCAGCACCACTTGTGAAAGTTACCATTGTTCCAAGAGGACAGTCCCTTGGCGCCGCTTGGTATTTGCCAGAGGAAAGACAAATTGTAAGGACCGAGCAAATGCTGGACGAGATGTGTGCCACCCTAGGAGGTAGAGCCGCAGAGAAGATTATTTTCGATAAAATCTCCACAGGAGCCCTAAGTGATTTAGAAAAAGTTACTCGCCAGGCAAAAGCGATGGTTTCCATTTACGGCTTAAATGAAACGATAGGAAACATAACCTACTATGACTCTTCTGGACAAACGGATTACAACTTTTCAAAACCCTATTCCGAACTGACTGCACAAGTCATTGACAAAGAGATTTCCAAAATAATTGAAAAGCAATACAAACGTGCAATAGAAATTCTTAAAGAATCTAAAGACAAATTAAAACAGCTTGCTGAACGTCTTTTAGAGAAAGAAGTTATTTTTAAGGATGACTTAGAAAATATTTTAGGCAAAAGACCCTTTAAAACAAATAATGAAAAGATAGAAGAGGCAAAGGCTTTGAAGATAAAAAAATGATCTAAACCATGGGATTTTGGAACAATATTTTTGGTAAAAAACAATCGGAAGAACCAGAAAAAAGTCCTTACCTACCCAAAAATGAAGATCCCCTAGAAGTCGCATTTGCAAAAGCCTTTACCTCCAGTGGTGGTTATTTTCTTTACAACGAAAGCCAAGAAGATGTCCATTCCAATTTTCAGAATATCTTTATTGAAAATGACTGGCAACTGGAAGAAACGTTCTGTCTGGACAAAAAACTATCTCGGCTTTTTGGGATTCCATATATTGATGAAATCTCAGGGAAACCGAATCAATATAAAGCCTTGGTGATTCAGTGTGAATATTTGATTGGTAACACAGGTAAAATATTGCTCAGCAATCAACAAATTCAACACTATAAGTTGAGTGAACTTCCCAAAACCATAATTATTTCAGCTAAAATAGGTCAACTGTGTTCAGATGTGAGTCAAGGTATGACTGCTCTTAAGAACAAATACAAAAACACTATTCCAACCAATATTACTTCTATAAAAGCACTTTCCAATTCAGATTTGGACAATAAAATCGTTCCTACTGATTCAACTGCAAAAAGCATATATTTGTTGTTGGAAGATAATTAGGATTTAGAGTTTTAGTTCAATTTTAGATTATAACTTGACTTTAGTAATTTTAAGTATTTACTACCTTTAAATACTGACTCTTCTTAAATTTAGATGTAATTCAAACCGTGAATTTAAACCGTACAATGTGAAAGAGTTAATGCTTAGGAGCCTCTCCGGGCTTCTTTATGTTGCGCTTATTGTTTCATCTGCTTTGCACTCGGATTTGAGTTTCATTTTGGTAGTTTTTGTCTTTTCATCGCTTGCTCTTTACGAGTTTCAAAAGCTGATAAATCACAGAAGTCCTGTTCCCTTCCTCCTATTTGGATTAATTGTATATCAATTTTATAATTTAAAACTCCATCCTAATCTTCACTTAAGTTTATTGGGGCTTAGTATAGCTACAAATCTTTTGTTAACCTACCTGTTATTAGCTCATAAAAACATCACGCTCCAACCGCTACAAAAGACTACGGTTACTCTTTTTTATATGGTGTCCTCTGCTTATTTTATTATTGCAACCTCTTCTTTGGAATCCAGTATTGCCAATGGGATATCTTTAAGTATGTATTTGTTGATTTGGGTAAATAACAGTTTTGCTTATCTCTTTGGGAAACGCTGGGGGAAAACTCCTCTTTTTATAAAAGTATCTCCAAAAAAATCATGGGAAGGCTTTTTGGGAGGAGCAGCTATGTGCTTACTCATCAGCTTTGCTTTGATACCCTATCACCCCAATTATCCCAGCTGGACTTTTCCCTTTTTAGCCATTGTTATAGCCCTTGCTGCAACAGTGGGTGATCTTGTTCAATCCAAATTTAAACGTCAAGCAGCCGTAAAAGACAGTGGCTCATTAATTCCTGGACACGGGGGTTTTTACGACCGCATGGACAGTGTCATTTACACAGCACCTTTTATTTTTTTACTTTTAATGCTAATTCGCTATGTTTCATAAAGAAGGTTATCAGATCATCATGACTTCCTTTGTCCTTGCAGCAGCAATTGCTGTTGGAGCAGAATACCAATTGGAAGGACAAACCATTTTAAAATTTGGATTACAACTCTTTGCTCTTGTCGCTTTAATATTGGTTCTTCAGTTTTTCCGAAATCCTAAAAGGGAGACCCCAATCAATATCAATCACCTCATTGCTCCTGTAGATGGAAAAGTGGTTATCATACAAGAAGTCTATGAAAAAGAGTATTTTAAAGATCAAAGACT
>VMCW01000017.1 GCA_008081175.1 Flavobacteriaceae bacterium | reverse complement strand
GGAGAGACTTTAGAAACTACACTTGCCGAATGAGACGTTTTGCCTCTTTGATAGAAACCCTAGACAGCACCAATAAAACAAACGCTAAAGTAGCTGCCTTAACGCATTATTTTAAAGAAGCTCCACCAGAGGATGCGCTTTGGGCAGTAGCCTTATTGTCGCATCGTCGTCCTTCTAGACCCGTAAGCACCACACAGATGCGGGTTTGGGCAGCAGAGCTCGTTCAACTACCCGAATGGTTGTTTGAGGAAACTTACCATATTGTCGGTGATCTAGCAGAAACCATTGCGCTTTTGGTTCAACAAGAAAAAAAGGGAAATACACCAGCGCTATCCGAGTGTATCGAAGAAATTATAGCGGTAAAGTCCAAAGATGAGGCAGAAAAAAAAACCTACATACTTGAACAGTGGAAGAGCCTGAATACTTTTGAGCGCTTTGTCTTTAATAAAATTTTAACCGGAGGATTCCGCATTGGTGTCAGTCAAAAACTTATGACCCGTGCGCTTTCTGAAGCGATTCAAATAGAAGAAAATATTCTTGCACACCGACTTATGGGACAGTGGAGCCCACAACAAACCACTTTTAAACAATTGTTATTAGAACCCAATCCCGAAGATCAAATTTCCCAGCCTTATCCCTTTTTTCTAGCTCACGCTATGGAAAATGATTTTGAAAATAAATTCGATGTCACAAATTGGCATGTAGAACATAAATGGGATGGAATGCGTGCTCAACTGATTGTAAGAAAAGGGAGCTCTTTTCTTTGGAGTCGCGGAGAAGAATTGATTACCGATAAATTTCCCGAATTGGCCTGCCTGGCAACTGCCCTTCCCGATGGAACAGTACTAGATGGTGAGCTCATCCCCTTCAAGGAAGGAAAAATTGGTGATTTTAATGGGTTGCAAAAACGAATTGGGCGTAAAACGATAACTGTAAAACTCAAAGAAGAAGTCCCCGTAGTACTCATGCTCTATGACATTTTAGAATGGGAAGGGAAAGACATTCGCGCACTGCCATTGCATCAACGTCAAAAGTATTTGAGTGCGCTCTATCAACAAGTTAAAAACGACAATCTACCACTCTTGCTTTCTGAGGTCATGACTTTTACTTCTTGGGTAGAGGTGGCTAATGAGCGAAAAAAAGCGACAGAAAAACGCAGCGAGGGCTTGATGCTTAAACACAAAGATTCTCCCTATGGTGTAGGAAGAAAAAAAGGAAATTGGTGGAAGTGGAAATCTGATCCAAAAACTATTGATGCTGTATTGACCTATGCCATGCGTGGGCACGGACGTCGAACCAACCTCTATACCGACTATACTTTTGGGCTTTGGGAAAAAGAGGAGTTAGTCACTTTTGCTAAAGCCTATTCGGGATTAACGGATTCGGAAATTAAAAAAGTAGATCAATATGTTAAAAAAAATACTTTAGATCGCTTTGGACCAGTACGACAAGTAAAGCCAGAGCTTGTTTTTGAAATTGCCTTCGAAGGATTGGCTCCTTCCTCACGTCATAAAAGTGGTGTGGCGGTTCGCTTCCCTAGAATTTTGAGGTGGCGGCATGATAAAAAAAGTGACGAGGCCAATAGCCTTGAAGACCTTAAAAAACTACTGCCATGAAAACAGTAACTCAATGGTTTAACGAACAAGGATGGCAACCACAAAGCTTTCAAAAAAAATGCTGGAAGGCTTATGCTTTAGGAAAAAACGGAATGCTCCACGCCCCTACAGGTAGCGGAAAAACCTATGCGCTTTGGGGAGCTATACTTTCTGAAGCTCAGCAGCAAAAAGTACTCCCTAAAGGAATCAATGCCCTTTGGATCACTCCTCTTCGAGCACTAGCTGTAGAAATTCAACAGGCTACTCAAAGGATGAATACAGCACTCCTGCCCAAAACCGAAGTAGCCCTGCGAACAGGTGACACCACTCAAAGCAGTCGAGCTAAGCAAAAAAGAAATCCCCCTTTTGGCTTGGTGACAACTCCAGAAAGTTTACACATACTATTGAGCACAAAAGAGCATCAAAACGATTTCAAGCAACTACAGGTTGTTGTTGTAGATGAGTGGCATGAACTTCTAGGCACAAAAAGAGGGGTGCAGGTGGAATTGGCTTTGGCGTATTTGCGCTCCTTTCTCCCACAACTTAAAGTATGGGGTATTTCCGCTACACTTGGAAACCCTGAGCTTGCTCGTACCATCTTATTGGGAACTACAGAAAATTTCACGGTTGTTACTGCTGCCCTATCAAAAAAAATTGTTGTAAAATCCTTGTTACCTAAAACAATGGATCGCTTTCCATGGCGTGGACATCTAGGGTTACACTTGCTGCCCCAAGTTATTGAGTTGATTAAAAAAAGTGAGAGTACCTTACTCTTTACCAATACTCGCGCACAATGTGAACTATGGTTTCATGCCTTGCTTGAGGCAAATCCAGATCTTGCGGGTCAGCTTGCAATGCACCACGGTAGTATTGACAAAAAAATACGCCTATGGGTAGAAGATGCCTTGCGCAATAACCAACTCAAAGTGGTGGTTTGTACTTCCAGTCTAGATTTAGGGGTTGATTTTAGTCCGGTAGAAAACTGCATACAAGTGGGGAGTCCAAAAGGGGTAAGTCGCTTCATTCAAAGGGCTGGACGTAGTGGTCACCGCCCCAAGGCAAAAAGTACAATTCACTTTTTACCCACCCACGCGATGGAACTCATTGAGTCTGTAGCTTTACAAAAAGGAATCGCTAGTCAACAGTTGGAAGATCGGATACCCTATTTGAATTCTTATGATGTGTTGCTGCAATTTATGATGACCCTTGCGGTGGGGTCCGGTTTTCATCCCAAAACGCTGTTCCCCATCATAAAAAAAACCTTTTGTTTTCAAACATTAGACAAAGAACGCTGGCAATGGTTACTTAATTTTTTAATAAAGGGGAGTCAAAGTTTGGAACACTACGACGAATATAAAAAAGTAAGTCTTTTAGAAGATGGCAGCTTAAAAGTACAAAACCGGAGCATTGCAATGCGACACCGTATGTCTATGGGAACCATCATTAGCGACGCCCTTTTGAGGATACGCTATCAAAAAGGAGGGTATTTAGGAAGCATTGAAGAGTGGTTTGTTTCCAAGTTAAATCCCGGTGATGTATTTACTTTTTCTGGAAAAAACCTAGAGCTCCTTCGGATCCATAACATGGAAGTCATTGTGCGAAAGTCAAAATCTAAAAAGGCTCGAATCCCAGCATGGATGGGAGGTAGGATGAGTTTTAGTGCGCATTTAAGCGACTTACTAAAAAAGACACTTTTTGAAATTGAGCACAATAACGCTCCCGAGTTCAAAGCCCTACAACCCGTTTTTGAACAGCAACAAAAGGAGTCTGTCATACCACAACCCCACCAACTTCTCATCGAACGTTTTGAAACTAAGGAAGGCGTTCACACGGTTTTCTATCCGTTTGAGGGCTATGCGCTACATGAAGCCATGGCTAGTTTAATGGCCTATCGCATAAGCTTGTTGTCTCCCATTACTTTTAGTATGTCTTTCAACGATTATGGTTTTGAATTGCTTTCTGATCAGGCATTTGATGCTCAAACATTTTTGGACAATAATCTTTTTAGTCCTGATTTTCTCTTGGAAGACCTTCAAAAAAGCATCAATATTTCGGAAATGGCAAGAAGACGGTTTCGTGATATTGCAGTCATTTCAGGCTTGGTTTTCCAAGGCTTCCCAAACAAACCCTTGAAAACCAAACACCTCCAATCGGGAGCCCAATTGTTTTATGAAGTTTTTAAAGATTATGAGCCAGACAACCTTCTTTATCTTCAAGCACTAGAAGAAACTTTTGATCACGGTATGGAGCGGGGACGCCTTACACAAGTGATGGAAGAGCTGCAAAATAAAACTGTAGTCTGGAAAGAATGTAGTCAACCCACTCCTTTTTCTTTTCCACTAATCACAGATCGAATACGCACAAAACTTTCTTCTGAAAGCGTAGAAGACCGCATAAAAAAAATGTCCCTCCAACTTGAAAAGGCTACTCAATGAAAAAAATTGAAATTCACAAACAGTCTTTTTTCTTACACCCTAGTGGAGGTGTATTTTGGGAGGCTACAAAAACTTGGCTCTTAGCTGATGTACACTTGGGAAAAGTAGCACACTTTAGAAAAAATGGTATTGCTGTTCCTCGTGAAGCTGAAGGAGCTTTTTATCAAAAAATAGGCTCTCTTTTACATTTGAAACCCCCAAAAAGAATTCTTTTTTTAGGAGACCTCTTTCACAGCTTTCAAAACAACGAATGGCATTTGTTTGAAGCATGGACCCAAAAGCAAGAAGCGCAACTTGTTTTAGTAGAAGGCAACCACGATGTCATCCCCTCATGGAAATTCAAACAACTTGG
>VMCW01000069.1 GCA_008081175.1 Flavobacteriaceae bacterium | reverse complement strand
ATAGCTCCATTCTTTTTTAATTGAAATTAATTACTTTCGCACTTGATTCAAAAAACAAAAGAAATTCCTTTATCAGTTGAATCGAGCAGTAACTATAATCACATAAAAAGTGAAATTTAAAGAATACAAAGGACTGGATTTACCCGCTACAGCAAAAGAAATTCTTGCTGATTGGAAAAAAAATGACACCTTTTCCAAAAGCATTAGTCTTCGAGCTGGCTGTCCTCCTTTTGTTTTTTATGAAGGTCCCCCTTCTGCAAATGGTATGCCAGGAATACACCACGTTATGGCTAGAGCGATTAAAGACATCTTTTGTCGCTACAAGACTCAAAAAGGCTACCAAGTTTACAGAAAAGCAGGCTGGGACACTCATGGGTTACCTATAGAACTTGGAGTTGAGAAAGAACTCGGAATCACAAAAGATGCTATCGGAAAAACAATTTCTGTAGAAGAGTACAATCTCGCTTGTAAAAAGGCCGTCATGCGCTACACAGATGTGTGGAACGAATTGACAGAACGCATTGGTTATTGGGTAGACATGGAAGACCCCTATATCACATATACATCTAAATATATGGAGACGGTGTGGTGGTTACTCAAACAGATCTACGATAAAGGACTGCTTTACAAGGGGTATACCATTCAACCGTATTCTCCAATGGCAGGAACAGGGCTGAGCTCACATGAACTCAATCAACCGGGAACGTATCAAGATGTGACTGATACCACAGTTACTGCTCAATTCAAAACCCTTGATGCCAGTCTTCCAGAGGTTCTTAAAGATCCGCTACCGCTCTACCTACTTGCATGGACTACCACTCCTTGGACACTTCCGTCCAATACAGCATTGACAGTAGGTAAGAACATCGATTATGTTGTGGTAAGGACTTTTAACCAATATACTTTTTCACCACAAAGAGTTCTTCTTGCAAAAGAACTTCTAAATAAACAATTTGGTAAGACCTACGAACCTTCAGAGGTCTTGGACGATTATAACCCAGGAGATAAAAAAATTCCTTACCGTGTAGAACAGGAATTAAAAGGAGCGGATTTAGTAGGCATTCGATACGAACAACTCTGGGAAGCCTCTCCCTTACCATTGGAACATCCAGAAAATGCATTTCGTGTCATTACCGGTGATTTTGTAACCACAGAAGACGGTACAGGGATTGTACATACTGCACCTACCTTTGGAGCAGATGATGCTAAAGTAGCAAAAGAAGCACAACCGGAAGTACCCCCTCTTTTAGTACTTGACGAAAATGGAAACAAAGTTCCATTGGTTGATTTACAGGGGCGTTTTCGCAAAGAAGTAGGTCCTCTTGGTGGGCGTTTTGTCAAAAATGAATACTATCCCGAAGGAAGTGCCCCAGAACGGTCAACAGATGTGGAAATCGCCATACAGCTCAAAGAGGAAAATAAGGCCTTTAAAGTAGAAAAATACGTCCACTCCTATCCAAACTGCTGGAGAACAGATAAGCCTATTTTATACTACCCTCTGGACTCCTGGTTTATAAAAGTTACTGAAGTTAGAGATCAAATGAGCTCATTGAACCAGGAAATCAATTGGAAACCTAAATCTACTGGGGAAGGACGCTTTGGAAATTGGCTAGCAAACGCAAACGATTGGAACCTTTCCCGCTCCCGTTTTTGGGGGATTCCCTTGCCTGTTTGGAGAACTGAAGAAGGTGATGAAACCAAAGTCATTGGCTCCATTGCTGAGCTCTCTGAAGAAATAGAACAAGCCATTGAAAAAGGTTTGATGAAGGAACACCCTTTTAAAGAATTTCAATCTGGAAACTTTTCAGACCAAAATTACGAGCGTGTTGATCTACATAAAAATGTTGTAGATCAAATTGTTCTCTGTAGTTCAAAAGGAAAACCTATGTATAGAGAACCCGACTTAATCGATGTTTGGTTTGATTCTGGAGCAATGCCCTACGCCCAATGGCACTATCCCTTTGAAAACAAAGAACTAATAGATGGAGGTCATCGTTTTCCTGCAGATTATATCGCAGAGGGAGTAGATCAAACCAGAGGATGGTTTTACACACTTCACGCAATTGCAACTCTAGTATTTGGTCAAAAAGCCTATAAAAATGTCGTTTCAAACGGACTTGTATTAGATAAAGTCGGACAAAAAATGTCCAAAAGGTTAGGAAATGCTGTAGACCCTTTTAAAACACTTGATCAGTATGGACCAGATGCAACAAGATGGTACATGATCTCAAATGCAAACCCTTGGGATAACCTAAAATTTGATATTGAAGGTATCGCTGAAGTACAGAGAAAATTTTTTGGTACACTTTACAACACCTACTCTTTCTTCAGTCTTTATTCCAATATTGACGGATTTGATCCGGATAAAGAAAAAAACATTCCTCTAGATCAAAGGACGGAACTAGACCAATGGATTCTTTCTGAACTCCACAGTCTGATCCAAACGGTTGATGCTGCATACGAAGACTATGAACCTACAAAAGCCTGTAGAGCAATCTCGGATTTTGTTCAAGAGAAACTGAGCAACTGGTACGTGCGTTTAGGCAGAAGACGCTTTTGGAAAGGTGAATACGGTTCTGATAAAATTGCAGCCTACCAAACCCTTCACGAGTGTTTAGTAGTTGTAGCCCAATTGGCTGCCCCAGTAGCCCCATTCTATATGGACCGCCTATACAGGGATCTTTTCCTACAAGCAAAACAGTCTGTTCACCTTACAGATTTCCCACAAGCAACTCCTGCTTTAATCAATCGCAAATTAGAAGAACAGGTAAATACAGCTAGAAGTTTAACCTCTCTAGCGCTTTCACTTAGAAAAAAAGAGCAAATTAAAGTGCGACAGCCCCTACAAAAAATGATAATCCCTGTTAAAAATCAAGAAGAGCGACTGCGTATTGAACAGATTTCAACTCAACTAAAAGGAGAAATAAATGTAAAGGAAATTGAATTGCTGGACGATGCAAATGAACTGCTGGTAAAAGAGGTACGACCCAATTTTAAAGCTTTAGGTCCTCGTTTTGGGAAGGAATTAAAGTCGGTTGTTCAATGCATTTCTGATTTGGGATCAGATCAGATTGCTCAATTAGAAGAAAAAGGAACCCTGGAAGTTCAAATCAATGAAAAAAATATTACTTTAGAACGCTCTGATGTAGAACTCTTTTTTAAAGATATAGAAGGCTGGCAAGTGGCTCAAGGCTCAGGAATGACGGTAGCTTTAGACATTACTTTAACACCAGAATTGAAAAAAGAAGGAATCGCAAGAGAGCTGGTAAATAGAATTCAAAATTACAGAAAAGACAGTGGTCTTGAAGTAATTGATCAAATTGAAATTCTGTTAAAAAATGAAGAACAACTCGAAGAGGCTGTTTCTGATAATAGAAAGTATATTTTATCCGAAACCCTCGCTAAAAAATTAGAATTTGTTAGCACTATTGAAAATGGCACCACAATTGAATTTGATGATATAAAAACAGAACTTCACATTAAAAAAGTATTCTCATGAGCGATAAAAAAAGATATTCAGATGCTGAGCTCCAAGAGTTTAAAGCGCTGATAGAAGAAAAAATAGAGAAGGCCAAAGCAGATTTAGAACTCCTTAGAAGTGCCTACATGAATGATGGAAATAACGGCACTGAAGATACAGCTCCTACCTTTAAGGCCTTTGAAGAAGGTTCCGAAACTATGTCAAAAGAGGCCAATACTCAACTTGCCATTCGACAAGAAAAGTTCATACGTGATCTGAAAAATGCATTGATCCGTATTGAGAATAAAACCTATGGAGTTTGCCGAGTAACAGGAAATTTGATCAATAAAAAACGTTTGTTTTTGGTTCCTCATGCCACATTGAGTATAGAGGCAAAAAACATGCAAAAATAAAGCGGCCAAAACGTTCTGGAAGCTAGAAAAACATATTTTAATTTTACCTGGGCAATTGTCGTAGTTACTGTCCTGATTTTAATAGATCAAGGAACTAAAATTTACATCAAACTGCATTACCCGCTTTCGGGCTATGGTGTTCCCCCCATTGTGGATTGGGGGTTTTTTAAGTTGCTTTTTGTTGAAAATAAAGGAATGGCTATGGGAACAAAACTCAATGATTTTATCCCTTTTATTTCCGAAAACAGCGCAAAGCTAATTCTCACGCTTTTTCGTTTGGTCGCCATAAGTGGATTGGGCTATTGGTTGTGGGACTCCATAAAAAAACAAACGAACACGCTCCTCAATTGGGCATTGGCCCTGATTTTTGCTGGGGCCTTAGGCAACATAATTGATTCTGTTTTTTACGGAATATTGTTTTCGGACAGCTACGGTCAAATAGCACAACTTTTTCCTGAAAAAGGATACGCACCACTATTTTATGGACATGTAGTAGATATGCTGCAGTGTCTTTTAGTTGAGGGGACTAGGCCCTCCGGGGTTCCAGGGGGGGGAGG
>VMCW01000038.1 GCA_008081175.1 Flavobacteriaceae bacterium | reverse complement strand
CTACAGTACTGTACTGTTTAATATAATTTTCAATTTTTTCTTGATTGGTAAGAGTTTTAGAAGATGAAAATTGAGGGGCTGGCTTTGAAATTTCAACAGCTACAGCTTTTGGTTCTTCTACTTTCTTTTCTCGCAGGACTACTTTTCGTGTACTCCCGCAAGAATAAAACAGCATCAATAGAACAGTCAAGGTAATTCCTTTTCGAAGATAATGAGAGGACTGTGCTTTTTTTGAAGTTGACGATTCATTCCTACAACACCTTGAATTCCTCCGGTGTGTATCGCTAAAATGTTCTTTCCCCAACGCCATTTTTTATTCTTAATCATGTCAAAAATAGCAAAAAGCATTTTCCCTGTGTAGACAGGATCTAAAGGAATTTGATATTGTTTATAAAAAGTATTGATAAAGTCGATGAGCTGCGGAGTAGTCTTTGCATATCCTCCGAATGTATAGTCTGAGAGAAGCTCCCAATTTCTGGTAGCGGTATGACTCTTGATAAATGTTAAAACCTCTGGGTTTTTTAGTGCGTTAAATCCTAAAACGGTTTGTTTAGAGTCCGCTGTAGTGACCAACCCGGCAAGTGTACCCCCTGTACCTACGCTCGTACAGATCACCTCAAAATCTGCGTCTCCTGCTCGTAGTATTTCTGAACAACCTTTCACTCCTAAATCTGAAGTCCCTCCCTCAGGAATAAGAAAGTAAGTGTTGTGTTTTTTTAGAAGGGCTTGCACCATGGGCGATGATTCTTTTTGGGAGTAACCGCTTCTAGAGATACAGTACAGTTCCATCCCCTGAGAAAGGCAATAGGCTAAAGTAGGACTTTCTTGTAGTTTGTTTTGCCATTCCTCTCCGCGTACTATCCCCAAAGTCTGAACACCTAGCTCTTTTCCCGCACAAGCGGTAGCGGCAAGATGATTGGAATACGCACCCCCAAAAGTAACTACCAAAGGTATCTCACGAGCAAGAACCTCTTTAAAAACGTACTTTAACTTTCGAAATTTATTCCCCGAAATTTTAGGATGAATACGATCCTCTCTTTTAAGTGAAATAGTATGCCCCTCCAAGGTACAGACTAACTGATTTGTACTATTTTTGACGGTATCAAAAAATTGCATTTTCAAAAATAAGCAAATTGGGAATCGGTTCACTACCACCTCTTGAAGAAGGTGATTTTTATCTAACACCAGAAGGCTATAAAGTCTTTACAGAACAATACCACTTGAAAAGAGGCTATTGCTGTCAAAGTAATTGCCGACACTGTCCTTTTGGTTACGACCCTAAACGCAATTAAATTCGGCATCATTTTTGTTCTTTATATTTATACCGTAAAAATGTGAATATGAAAAATGTAATTTTCCTTTTATCGTTACTCATCATAAGTGCTTGTTCTTCCATTCGAGTCTATTCTGATTTCGATCGAAACATTGATTTTTCACAATATCAAACATTTGCTTATTTCAAGCCAGAAATTGACAAAGTGAGTATTTCTGATTTGGACAAAAGACGTATTTTAAAAGCCTTAGACACTCAAATGAGTATCAAGGGGCTCTCCAAATCTGAAACTCCCGATCTTTTGATTGGATTTACTACCCAATCGAAAGAAAAAATATATGTTAACTCCTGGAACAGTTGGGGCTGGGGCTGGGGTTTCTCCCCTTGGTTTTGGGGTGCCCCCAACTACAATACCGTAAGCTCACAAACAGAAGGAACTTTGTATATCAATCTCATTGATGCTACTACAAAACAATTGGTTTGGCAAGGAAAAGGTCGGGGAGGTATTCAAGAAAACACTAAAAACAGAGACGAGCGTATCGCTCTATTTGTAAAAGAAATAGTGGCTGACTATCCTCCAGTAGCTGACCGCTAATTTAGAGGAATACAAATTTCTTTTGCGGCACGAATAGCCTCTGTAATTCCCTCTGTTCTTTTACCCCCTGCAGTAGCAAAAAAGGCTTGTCCACCTCCACCACCTTGGATGTATTTTCCTAATTCCCTAATAATTTTACCTGCATCAAGGCCTTGCTCTTCTACTAATGTTTTAGAAATATAACAACTCAATAATGGCTTACCTGTTTTTCGAGATCCTAAGACTAAAAGGGCATTGGAAAGTGAATCACCGAGCTCAAAGGAAAGGCTTTTCATAGCTTGAGCATCCAAGTCAACCTCTTTCGCAAGAAATGAAATTCCAGCAAGAGTTTCAACTTCGTTACGCAATTCTTCTTTTAAAACTTGAGCTTTTAATTTTGACAATTCACCCAATTCTTTCTTTAGGGAACTGTTTTCAGATTGAAGGTTTTGAATCGCTTTTAGGGGGTCTTGTGCATTTTTCAAAAGTAAATTGACCTGCTCCAAAAGAGCCGTCTGTTCCTCAAAGTATTTTTTGGCAGCATCCCCAGTAATGGCTTCTATTCTTCTTATTCCAGACGCTACTGCTCCTTCTGAAAGGATCTTAAAATGCCAGATTTCATCTGTATTAGACACATGGGTTCCCCCGCAGAGCTCCATGGACTGACCAAATCGTATGGTACGCACTTGGTCGCCATATTTTTCCCCAAAGAGCGCTATGGCCCCTTGCTTTATGGCTTCGTCATAAGATGTATTGCGCTGTTCTTCTAGCGGGATTTTTTCACGAATTCGAGCATTGACAAATTGTTCAACCTGTCTGAGTTCGTCTTCACTGACTTTTGCAAAATGTGAAAAGTCAAATCGAAACATCCCCGAGTGCACCATGGATCCTTTTTGTTCCACATGTGTTCCTAGAACAGATCTCAATGCTTGGTGCATGAGATGGGTTGCAGTATGGTTACAAGAAGAACGATGACGTTGTTTAGGATCGACCACAGCAGTAAAAGTAGCAGTTAGTTTTTCGGGAAGTGTTTTGCTGTGATGTATGATGAGATTATTTTCTTTTTTGGTATCGACTATATAGAATACGTCACCATTGGAAGATTCTAGATATCCTTTGTCACCTACCTGTCCTCCCCCCTCTGGATAGAAAGGAGTGGCGTCAAAAACCAATTGATAAAACTCCCCCTCTTTTGCTGTTGTCATTTTTCTAAAACGACTGATTTTAACCTCAGTATTCAACTGATCATAGCCCACAAAAGGACGCTCTTTTACTTCACATAGTTCTACCCAATCTTCTGCTTTTGAAACGGCTGCCGACCGTGATCGCAACTTTTGGATTTCCATTGCCTTATCAAATCCACTTTGATCAATTGTAAAGCCTCTTTCATTTGCTATTAGAGGAGTCAAATCAAAAGGAAACCCAAAGGTGTCATATAGTTCAAAGGCCTTTTCTCCATCCACAACTTTACCCTTGGTTTGACCTAAAATAGTCTCTAATAAGAGTAAGCCTTGATCCAATGTTTTAAGAAATGAATGCTCCTCCTCTTTGATCACATTATAGGCGAGTTGTTGTTCTTTTATCAACTCTGGAAATGCAGCTCCCATTTGTTGGGATAAAATTTTAACTAAAAGATGGATAAAGGGCTCTTTTTGATTTAAGAAGGTAAATCCATAGCGTATGGCTCTTCTCAAAATCCTCCTAATGACATATCCCGCTCCTGTGTTGCTGGGCAGTTGACCGTCTGCTATTGCAAAATAGACTGTTCTCAAATGGTCTGCAATCACACGTATGGCACGGTCTGTATGTTCGGATTCCCCGTATTTTGTATTGGTCAAAGTCTCTATCTCTCTAATAAGAGGGGTAAAAACGTCTGTATCGTAATTGGAAGTTTTACCCTGTAACACCATACACAAACGTTCAAATCCCATTCCAGTATCGATGTGTTTGTTGGGCAGCTTTTCTAAACTTCCATCTGCTTTTCTGTTGAATTCAATAAATACGAGATTCCAAACCTCGATAACCTGAGGATGGTCTTGATTGACAAGTGAAGCTCCAGAAGTCTTTTTTCGTTCTTCCTCGGGACGAATATCCACATGAATTTCAGAACAAGGTCCACAAGGTCCTTGATCGCCCATTTCCCAGAAGTTGTCTTTTTTGTTTCCCAACAGTATACGATCTTCAGGGAGAATCTCTTTCCAGAGGTTATAAGCCTCTTCGTCTTTTCCAAGTTTTTCTTCTTCAGCACCCTCAAAAATGGTCACATAGAGCTGTTCGGAATTGATTTTATATACTTCTGTCAATAATTCCCAAGCCCAAGCTATAGCTTCCTTTTTAAAATAATCACCAAAACTCCAGTTTCCGAGCATTTCAAAAAAAGTGTGGTGGTAGGTATCGATTCCTACCTCCTCTAGATCGTTGTGCTTACCCGAAACGCGAAGGCATTTTTGTGTATCTGTAATTCTGTTGGACTCTGGTTGTGCATTTCCCAAAAAATATTCTTTAAAGGGATTCATCCCGGCATTGGTAAACATTAATGTGGGGTCGTTTTTTATAACCATCGGGGCTGAGGGAACTACCAGGTGTTT
>VMCW01000198.1 GCA_008081175.1 Flavobacteriaceae bacterium | reverse complement strand
ATCGAGCACTGGGAGGCCTCGGAGATCTTGAAAATTTACGCCAAAAGCGCCAATTGGAGGAAAAAAGTGATGAGTAGTGGAACCTCCGCTTTATTTCTGACCAAACGGCGGACTTCTGATTGGGTAAAAGATCCTGTTAATTTCTTACTGTTGATCCTACTTTTTGTTTTAGCCTATTTAATTCTGTGGCCATTTTTACAGTTGATAATTGAAAGCTTAACATGGGGCGAAGGCGATAGGAGGATTTCAAGAGAAGCTATTCCAGGCGAATTTACTTGGTTTCATTGGCTCCAAGCTACTACTGGACCGATATCAGGTAAAATGCTTTATGGCCCGCTAGCCAATACTTTGAAAACAGGCATTATTGCCACGACATTGGCACTATTAGTTGGTGGCATTTTGGCCTGGTGTGTAGTTCGATCCGATATGCCTGGCAAGAGTTGGTTGCAGCCAATACTTACTCTACCATATATCGTTCCCTCATTTGCGGTAGCTTTATCTTGGGAGGCCGTTTTCCGTAGTCCAAAAGTTGGTGGACAACCTGGACTTTATGAAGCAGTTCTAGGTGCCAGCCCTCCCGAGTGGATTTCGTATGGCACTTTTCCAATTTCGGTGACTTTAGCTATTCACTATTTCCCTTTCGCTTATTTATTAGTAGCAGGAGCGTTGGCCACTATCGATAGCCAAATGGAAGAAGGTGCTTTGATCGCCGGAGCTGGTCGTTTAATGATCCTTCGCCGCATTACTTTCCCTGTGGTCGCTCCAGCCTTTGTTGCTGCTTTTATTTTAACTTTTGGCAAAACAATTGGGCAGTTTGCTCTGCCGTTTTTGCTTGGTGCACCAACTCAATTTCATACATTGGCTACCATGGTTTATGCAAATCTAGCTCTTGGGCTAGAATCCATGGCATTTGTTTTGGCTATTATATTAATTGCAATTTCATTAGTATCGATTTGGCTATCAAATAGGTTTGTTGGGAAAAACTCTAGCCGGTTCGAAACAATAAGTGGCAAAGGGTTTCGTAGTCGTGTGATTGCTTTAGGAACCTGGCGATGGCCTATTTTCTTATTAGTCGCAACTTTTGGCTTTATAACTGGAATACTGCCCTTAATTCTATTGGGTTATCAGTCAATTATGCTAATCGACGGGTTTTATGACTTGAGCAACATGACCTCGCATTTTTGGCTTGGAAAATCGAACCCAGAAATAGCTTTTGGAACACCCGGAGTTTTACACAATAATATCATTCTAGGAGCCACCTGGAACACACTGAAGCTTGCTTTTATCTCTGCAATTATTGCTTCAATAGTAGGTCTAATCATCGCTTACATAGTGGTTCGTCGAGGGGATAATCCACTTGCAAAAATTTTGGACCAAGTAGCATTTATTCCGTTTCTTTTTCCTACGATTGCTTTTGGTGCTATGTACCTAACTCTATTTGCTGAACCAGTCGGACCAATACCAGCTCTTTATGGAACATTTTCATTATTAGTATTAATTTCAGTTGTAAGTAGGCTCCCATACTCAGTTAAAACTGGTGTCATGGCGGTAACTCAGATTGGCAAAGAGTTAGAAGAAGCTGCTGAGCTTACCGGTGCAAGTTGGGGTAAAAGGTTTCGTCGGATAATTATACCCTTGGCAAGTCCCGGAGTGATTTCAGGAATGATGGTCAGCTTCGTTGGAGTTATGCGGGAATTATCACTTATCATACTATTAATCACTCCCTCTACACGAGTGCTTATGACTGTAGGTTTTTCATATGTTGAAGAAGGGCTTACTCAACTTTCAAATGCTTTAGTCCTAATTGTGGCCGTTCTGACAATCATCGGTGAATTGGTCCTTTTATGGTTTGGTAAAGGTAAAATCACTCGATTGCGTGAAAAACATTCCTAGGGAGATCATAGCTTGGCAAAGATAATCGTTCGCAACCTCACTAAACGTTATGGTGATGCCGTAGCGTTGGATAATATTTCTTTAGAAATAGGCTCTGGTGAATTTCTTGTACTATTGGGCCCGTCTGGCTGTGGAAAGACCACACTATTGAGATGTTTAGCTGGCCTCGAGACCCCTGATACAGGACAAATTTTTTTGGGCGAAAAAAAAGTATTTGATGGTGAATCCAAAATTAATATTGCTCCAGGAAAACGCGAAGTTGGTATGGTATTCCAATCTTATGCACTCTGGCCTCATTTAACTGTAAGAGACAATCTCAAATTTGGTTTGGATGTGCTAAATATTCCAATAAAAAAAGCTAATGCACGTCTTGACAAAGTACTTTCCGATGTGGGCCTTTCTAAATTTGCCGACCGCTATCCTTCTGAACTTTCCGGTGGTCAACAACAACGTGTGGCATTAGCAAGACTATTGGCAACTGAGCCAAACATTTTTTTGATGGATGAACCCCTTTCAAACCTTGACGCTCGACTAAGAATGGATATGCGAGTCGAGTTAAAGCGGTTCCAGGCGGAGACTAATGCTACTACAGTTTATGTAACACATGACCAAACTGAAGCCATGACAATGTCTACTCAAGTCGTAGTTATGAATAATGGAAAAATTGAACAGGTATCGGCTCCTCAAGATCTTTATCGTTATCCAGAAACAACTTTTGTTGCTGATTTTGTGGGCATGCCTCGAATAAATCTGATCAAGCTGAAGGAAGACAGTTCCAACGGTACTCGTTATGGCAATGGTGAAGTTAGTATAGATTTAGGGTGGTCACCTGGCATCCGAGAAATAGTGATTGGCGCCAGACCGGAAGATCTGATCCTTTCGCAGGGCGATGAAGCAATGGGGGAGGAATATGAAATAACTGCTGTAATGCCTAATGGGCCTGAAACATTTGTGCAACTTGCTCGTGGGAATACAGCAGTTCTAGCTCGAGCAGATAATGATACAAAATTTAAAACATCAGATATTGTGCACGTTGGTTATAATCCCAAGTCAATCAATATTTACGATACTCAAACTAACTCACTGGTTCCGTATCGCGGGCCAAAATAGCCATAAAATTTAGGCGACTAACATTTCTTAAAGGGAGGAAAATAAAAATGTTAAAAAGAATGAATAAAAAGCTGCTTACGTCTTTAGCAATAGGCTTTATAGTTTTGTCAGGCAAAACCTTTGCCGATGAAACTTGGCAAAAAATAGCTCAAGTTGGTAAATTTGCTAGCTCAACTCAAGACTGGGCTGCGATTGAGGCAGCTGCAAAAAAAGAAGGACAGGTGGTAATATATTCTGTCTCTTCACGTATAGCTAAACTTGTAGATGGTTTTAAAGAAAAATATGGAATTGAAATTGTTGGTTTTGATATGCCATCAGATCTGCAAATAGAAAAATTGCGACGTGAACATAAAGCTGGGATCCATGCTGTAGATGTTCTTTTCAACGCAGAGGCGCCACTTTTATTGAACGAGGCCTTACCAAATAATCTAGTTTGGAACTTTATACCATCGGGTCTGGAGCCTGATTTGGACGCACATGAAATGGAACCATTTCTAGTTCAACGTCATAGCAGTAGGGTGGTTTATTATAATACAGCCCTCAATCCTTCAGGCGCCCCGATCGACTCAATTTGGGATTTGACTAGAGAAGAATGGAAAGGACGAACACAATTACCGAGCCCACTAGAAGATGGCCTTTCAGCTAATTTCATTCAGACTGTGTTGCATAATTCCGCAGAAATGGCAGCAGCATATGAACGTGAGTTTGGCGAACCCATCAGCTTCTCTGAAGATGTTTTAGAAGTAGTAGCTGAAAGTACAACTATAGACGAGCCTGATGCCTCTATGGAGTGGCTTTATAGATTTTTAAAAAATGAGCCAGTTTTTCAGAGTTCAACTACTAAAATTTTCAATAATGTAGGTGATGTTCAGCAGGAAAAAGCTCCTTTAGGTATCACAACATTTTCAAAAATGAGGAAGAACAAAGAGGGTGTGTATGCTGCTGGTCCAATATTTGATCTTGATCCAGTCTTTGGGGTTTCATACCCAACCGCTTTAGTAATGGCAGACATGGCTCCTAACCCAAATGCTGCAAAGCTTCTTATCCGTTACATGATGGAGGAAGAAGGGTTTTCTCCTTGGAATGAACCTGGGGATTTCGCTGCTCGGTCAAGTATAGAGGCCAAACAACTAGAAAAGTTCAATCTTCCAAAGTTTGACGACTTAAAGTTATGGCCGATAGATCCTACTGAAATCTACTACACTAAATATGGTTTTCTAGCTTTATACTTGGAATTAAGTTAAGGAAATTTGCCCCGACATGTACCTTACGTTGGGGCAAACTTCATAATACAACATTTAAAGGATTTAGTTGTGAAAATTTTAGCAGTACTGTTTGATGCTGGCGACATACTTTACAGCAAACCAAGAAGAAAAGCAGCGATCGCTAACTTTTTGACAACTCGGGGATATTCGCGACCGGAGACGAATGACCCAAAAGAAAAGGAAATGCGTAGCCAAGCGCATGCCGGTAAAATCGATGTCGATTATTTTATGGAATGGCTTTTAAGGCATTACGGAGTTACTAAAAAAG
>VMCW01000182.1 GCA_008081175.1 Flavobacteriaceae bacterium | reverse complement strand
GACGCTCCTCTTCGGTCAAAAGTGCATGAGAGGTTAGTCTTGGACTCAAGGCGGTGCTTTCTATACCCGCTAAACTCATAGTTGGTTTGATCAATTCCAAGCCCAAAAGAAATTTTTTGCAATCCAATCCAGCTGCCAAATCAAAAGAGAGCATCCCTCCAAATCCCTTCATCTGACTTTGGGCTATGTGGTGATCGGGATGTTTAGATAACCCTGGATAATAAACCCTGTCGACCCAAGATTGACTTTCAAGAAATTCAGCCAACTGCTGTGCATTGGCATTTTGAGCCTGTACTCGTAAATAAAGTGTTTTAATGCTCCTCTCTAAAAGCCACACTGTGTAATCACTTAAATTACCTCCTAAATTTTTTGCAGTTTCAAATACTGCATCAATAGTTTGCTGGGAGCCCAGTACCGCCCCTGCACAAATGTCGCTGTGGCCTCCCAAGTACTTGGTTGCACTGTGAAGAACTACATCTATCCCAAATGCAATAGGGTTTTGGTTTACAGGACTAGCAAAAGTATTGTCAATCATAGTCCAGATACCTGCTTTTTTCGCCAGTTTACTTATTGAAGCTAAGTCTATAATCTTTAGAGTAGGATTACTTGGTGTTTCAATGTAAATACCCTTGGTGTTGCTTCTCAGTTCGTTTTCGAAGTCTTCCGCTTGAATTCCCTTTGAGAAACTAAATTCGATCCCGTATTTTGAAAATTCGTGCTTGACAAAATTTCGTGTGCCCCCATACAAATCATCTTGAAAAATGACATGGTCTCCTGCTTTAAGGTGTGACAAAAGGGCTGTACTTATTGCAGCCATCCCCGATCCAAAGATCATCCCTGCTTCCGCTCCCTCTAGTGCAGCTATCTTTTTTGCTAAGCCTCTTTGATTTGGAGTATTAAAATACCTAGGGTATTGATTAATTTCGACATCATTAAAGGCATAAGAAGTAGACATGTACAAGGGTGAAATAGCACCCCCATGCTGTATATCCTTCAACTCCCCAGAATGGACACATAAGGTTTTAAAATCGGTAGCTTCTTTCATTTAATTTTCAATCCATGAAATAACGGTTGGATCATCCGGTTGAGTTCTGGGAGAAATGACTTTGGCTACTCGTCCGTCAGGATTGATTAAATATTTTTGAAAGTTCCATGACACGCTGGAACTCAATACACCATTTTTGGATTCTTGAGTTAAAAACTGATAAACAGGATGCATGTTTTTACCCTTTACAGAAATTTTACTCATCATAGGAAAGGTAACTCCGTAGTTTTTTTCACAGAATACAGCAATTTCTTCGTCACTTCCTGGTTCTTGAAATAGAAAGTTATTGGCTGGGAAACCAACGATTACAAAATCCTTATCACCGTATTTTTCATAAAGTGCTTGAAGTTTTTTGTACTGAGGAGTCAATCCACACTTAGAGGCTGTATTGACAATCATTACTTTTTTTCCTTTTAGCGTACTAAAATCAAATTCTTCCCCTTCGAGGCTGGTGACCTTAAATTGATAAATTGTTGGATCGTCATTTTTTTGACTGCGAGCGGTTAATGTAGAAATCATAAGTACCGTGAGAATTAAGTTTTTCAAGTTCATTTGCGTTTTTTTTAAACACGTCCACACTGAAACATCAAGTGCAGTTGTGCATGACATTTTTTTCAAAGGTCGCTGATTTCTTCCAAAGAAAAAAATCAAAAAACAATTAGACAACTTCCGCGCTAAGGCCATTTTCCAAAAGAGCAGTACATTTTGGAATCAACTCTTCCAAATCTCCTGTTTTGACTACGCATTTACCTGAAAAATGAACAATGTAAGCACATTGTTCTGCCTGAAGATAGCTGTGTTCACAGATTTTTACCAAACATTCTATGACATGATCAAAGGTGTTGACATCATCATTATAAAGAATAATTTCGTGTTTTTTAGACTCTAGTGTGTCAACTTCTACACTTTCTTCGGGGACTATATTTGGATTCTTCTCACTCATTTTGAACAGCTCAGCGCACACCATTTTTCTTTCTGTTGATGCTCTACCAATGAAAGACCCAACATTTCTATTTGTTCTATGAGTACTGGTAGATCCTCATCATAAAAGCCTGAAAGCATAAGGATTCCCTTTTTATTTAAGCAAGCTGCATAGGCGGGTAATTGCTCCAACAATACATTGCGGTTGATGTTGGCAAAAATTGCATCGTACTTTTTTTGAGTGGGTACAGTATCTCCCAAAGCTACATTGATGTTTGTACACTGATTCCGCTCTGCATTTTCTAAAGAGTTTTCAATACACCATGGATCGTTGTCAATAGCATCTACTATCACTGCGCCTCGCATAGAAGCCAGAATAGCTAATATACCAGTGCCACAGCCCATATCCAATACTTCTTTAGCCTTAAAATCAAGTGCTCTTGCAAAACGCAACATCATAAAA
Organism: Flavobacteriaceae bacterium; assembly: GCA_008081175.1. Lineage (GTDB taxonomy): Bacteria > Bacteroidota > Bacteroidia > Flavobacteriales > Flavobacteriaceae > MS024-2A. The sequence continues at coordinate 2,139 of VMCW01000182.1, read as the reverse complement.
GTTGTTTCATGATGCCCCGTACCAAAGCTCATCTTAGGATTAATTACAATTTCATATTTCGCATTAAAGGAAGGATGAAAATCTGCACGAACAACACAATCTTCATCTACAGTTATTGGATTAAAAGCCTCTTCCCATTTGGTATTCCAGTTTTCAGGTTCAATATACTCTCTAGAATACGCTATTTTTACATTCGAATTTTGCAAAAGCCCCACAGTATTTAAAAAACCGTCATAGTGATCGGATTCTTTTACAAAAGCATTGAGACCTTCCTCAGTCATTTCAAAGCTCTCAAAAGGGAGGCTTTGCAACTCAGCAAGTAAAATCTCATCCCAAGGGTTTTTTGGGTTTACTGTAAAAAAGTATCCAAAATATGGGAGGGCCATGGATTAAAAAGCGTTAACAATAGCCATAAAGTCTTCGGCATCTAGAGAAGCTCCTCCAATTAAACCGCCGTCCACATCTGCACCAGAAAAAATTTCTTTTGCATTGTTGGGTTTAACACTTCCTCCATAAAGAATAGATACTTCATCTGCAACACTAGGATTGTATTGATTTAGAATTAAATTTCGTATGTGTGCATGCATTTCTTGTGCCTGTTGTGGACTAGCTGTTTCACCTGTTCCTATCGCCCACACTGGTTCATATGCTAAAATAATTTTTTTCCACGCTGATGTTTCTAAGTCAAAGAGTGCATTTTTGAGTTGTTTCTCAACCACATCAAAATGAGCTTTTGCTTTGCGATCTTCGAGTTCCTCACCAAAACAAAAAATCACTTCCATGTCTGAAGCTAGGGCTGCCTTAACTTTTTCAGCCAAGTGGACATCCGTTTCGTGAAAGAGAGCTCTCCTTTCTGAGTGTCCAAGAATAACAATTTGAACCCCAATTCCTTTTAACATTCCTGCGGAGACTTCACCAGTATATGCCCCAGAAGGTGCTGCACTCATGTTTTGAGCAGCTACTTTAATCGAACTACCGTTGAGTAATTGTTTGCTTTGTGAAAGTTGAGTAAATGAAGGGGCTACCATAACCCGAACTTTATTGGGTATTTCATAGGTTTTAAGTCGTTCTAATAAAGTTTCAGTTTGGATTTGGTCGTTATTCATTTTCCAATTTCCAGCTACAATTTGATCTCTCATGTTTAGGTTGTTTTAATTCTCGGATCGAGATAGATGTATATTAAATCGACCACAATATTAATGATAATAAAAAGAAAGGCAATGACAATTACGGCTCCCATTACAACAGGTATATCTAATTGGTTTAAAGCCTCGACAATTTCTTTTCCAAGTCCTTTCCAACCAAAGATATATTCAACAAAAATGGCTCCAGCTAGCAAAGAAGCAAACCAGCCTGAAATTGCTGTTACAACAGGATTTATTGCATTTTTTAGAGCGTGCTTAAAAATAACCTGATACTGAGAAAGCCCTTTGGCATATGCAGTTCGAATATAATCTTGCGAAAGGACCTCAAGGAGATTACTTCTTGTCAGTTGAATGATCACCGCCAACGGTCGAATTCCTAAAACTAAAGAAGGTAATAGTAAATTCTTCCAAACTATTTGGTATGATTCACCAAAATCATCTAATTCATATAAACTCCCAGTCATGTTTAATTGAGTAAGATCGTGTAGTACATATCCAAAAAACCAAGAAAATAAAATAGCGCTTAAAAAAGAAGGTACACTCATGCCAAGTGTACTTAACAATAAAAGTACTCGATCCAACCAGTGTTCTTTAAATACAGTGGCTAGTACACCTAAAAATATTCCTAACACTACTGCAACAATTATAGAAGAAAAAGCGAGCAGAGCTGTGTTAGGAAGGGTTTCCTTTAAAATTTCAGAAATTGGTTTACCCCTTTTTTGATAGGAAGTTCTAAAATAGGGAAACTTGAAAACAAGTAGTCGTTCTGCTCCACGATAGAGTACCCAACCCCCGTACACCTCTTTGTCATAATGCGCAAACAAATCGTGATCTGTGGGGTGAATAGAGATGGGTGAGAGATCGTTTAAGTAATAAAAATACTGTTTGGAAAGAGGTAAATCAAAACCAAACTTGGATTTGATTATTTTAAGTTGCTCACTGTCTTCGTTTTGATCTAGCATCATTTGTGCAGGATCTCCTGGCAGTACTGTGA
>VMCW01000104.1 GCA_008081175.1 Flavobacteriaceae bacterium | reverse complement strand
AAATACCGCGATGTAGGAGAAGACGGTACCGTATATGGAGGGCCTATGTATTATCTCACTAAGGGATTGCAAGAAAAAGGATTTGTGACTTTAGGAAAAGTCCTCGCAGGGGTTTTTGCCTTTTTGTGTATTGGGGCCTCTTTTGGTGGTGGAAATGCCGCACAATCCAATCAAGCAGCAATGCAATTGGTCAGCTCTTTTGGTATGACTGGAGGAAGTGCACGTACGATAATTGGTATCGTTATGATGGTTTTGGTGGGAGTTATTATCATAGGGGGAATAAAGCGTATTGCCTCTGTTACTGAAAAGGTAGTCCCCCTAATGGCATTGATGTACATTCTTGCCTGTGTTTATATTATCGTAACAAATTTCAGTTTTGTAGATGATGCTTTTGGAATGATTTTTAACCAAGCATTTAGTCCACAAGCGGGACTAGGTGGTTTGTTGGGTGTTTTGATTACTGGTTTCCGAAGGGCAGCCTTTTCAAACGAGGCAGGTGCAGGATCAGCATCCATTGCCCACTCTGCGGTAAAAACAAACTACGCTGCTTCAGAAGGTTTAGTTGCATTGTTGGAACCTTTTATTGACACTGTAGTCATCTGTACCATGACCGCTTTGGTAATCATTATATTTAATGGAGATAATACGGTGTTCAGTTATGGAGGTGTAGGAGGTGTTGTAATGATCGATGGTGTTCCTGCTGAAGGTGCTGGAATAACGGCTGCTGCTTTTTCAAAATACATTTCTTTTTCTGGACCTTTCTTGACTATAGCAGTGGTTCTTTTTGCCGTGTCAACCATGATTTCTTGGTCCTATTATGGGCTTCAGTCTTGGATGTATATTTTTGGAAAAAGTAAAGTTTCAGAAATGACCTACAAGTCTTTATTTCTGATCTTTATCGTTATTGGAGCTGCTGGAGATATGTCTGCAGTATGGGCTTTTTCAGACGCAATGATACTCGCATTGGTTTTCCCAAATATGATTGGTTTATTATTGCTTTTCCCAAGAGTGCGAGAAGAGTTGAATCGATATCTTTCTGCCATTTCTAGGTCCTAAAAGGCTTGTATGTTTTCGAGACGCTCTGGTTTTGTTCTTTCTAAATCACAGCGTGGTGCAGTGGTCCTTTTATTGCTATTGCTATTAGGGTTTCAGATCTATAATTTGTCGCTTCAGTCAGTTCAATTGCTTCCTCCTGATTTATCTATGGGTATGGAACTTCAAAAGCAATTAGAACGTAGTAATGCTTCTAAAAAACCTAAGAGCACATCGTCTTTTCAATACAATCCCAATTTTTTAACCGATTATCAAGCGTATTTAATAGGTCTTCCAACAGAAGCCTATGATCGACTCAAAACCTATTGTCAAACCAATCAATTCATTAAAAATCCCGAAGAGTTTCAAATGATAACTAAGCTTTCTGATGCACAATTCAAGGCGATAGAAAAGCAGCTAAAATTTACGACTCGTTTTAAAAAAACAGCTAAAAAAGCGATACAAAAGAAGGACATCAATACGGCAACTGCAGAGGAGTTTACCATAGTTTCTGGAGTTGGTAAAGTGCTTTCTGAGCGATTGGTGAAATACCGTGCCTATCTCTCTGGTTTTTCTGTATTGGATCAGTGTTACGAGGTTTATGGTTTGGATAGTTTAGTTGTAAAGCGACTTTTCGATTATTTTGAGATTCAAAGTCAACCGAATATACACAAGCTTGATTTGGAGACTGCTAGTCTTTCTGAACTAGAGAAAACACCCTACTTAAATAGGAAAGAGGCAGAACAGCTAATAGCATACCGAACAAAAAATAACCAAATAGACCTGGCAGTTCTGTCTGAACTTTTTGTAAATTCCCCAAACAAACTCGAAAGATTAAAACTATATTTGCATTAAAAATTGTTTATGATTGATTTCGAATTACGTCCCGAAATTAAAACTACTGAAACCCAAAGAATGGTTTATGAGGCAGCGCGTGACTTTGCTATTCAATTCATCAAACCCAATGTTATGGACTGGGATGAAGCGCAGTATTTTCCAGTAGAGCTTTTTGAACAAGCGGGTTCACTGGGGTTTATGGGTATGTTAATTCCTGAGGCCTATGGTGGCTCAGGTATGGGATATCATGAGTATGTAACCCTCATTGAAACCCTATCTATTGTAGATCCATCTATAGGGCTTTCTGTTGCTGCACACAACTCTTTATGTGTCAATCATATTTATTCCTTTGGAACAGAGGAACAGCGCCTTAAGTGGTTGCCTAAGCTGTGCGATGGCACCTCCCTAGGTGCCTGGGGATTAACCGAGCACAATACGGGTTCTGATGCCAAAGGTATGTCAACTACCGCTCGAAAAGAAGGTGAGAATTGGGTGCTTAATGGCACCAAAAATTTCATTACTCATGGTATTTCAGGAGATATTGCTGTTGTTATAGCACGTAATGGTGAAAAAGGAGATAACAGAGGAATGACTGCTTTTGTTGTAGAACGAGGGACTGCAGGGTTTACTGCTGGGAAAAAAGAAAATAAACTAGGTATGCGTGCATCCGAAACTGCCGAAATGGTTTTTGACAATTGCGTCATACCCGATGCCAATCGACTTGGACCTGTTGGAGATGGATTCATACAATCGATGAAAATTTTAGATGGTGGAAGAATATCAATTGCAGCACTTTCCTTAGGAGTTGCAAAAGGGGCCTACAATGCCGCTTTGAAATACTCTAAAGAACGGAAACAATTTGGAAAATCCATTAGCAGTTTTCAAGGAATTTCTTTTAAGTTGGTTGATATGGCAACCGAAATAGAAGCTGCGACTTTGCTCACTCAAAAGGCAGCAGAGATGAAAAACCAAAACCTCAATGTAACTCAGGCTGGTGCTATGGCAAAACTGTTTGCTTCAGAAACCTGTGTTAAAGTCGCTAATGAAGCGGTCCAAATTCACGGTGGTTATGGTTTTACCAAAGACTTTCCTGTTGAAAAATTCTTACGTGATTCTAAGCTTTGTACTATAGGAGAAGGAACAAGCGAGATACAAAAAGTAGTTATAGCAAGGAAAATATTGGGGCAATAAAAGTTTGCAGACAAATTTGGTAGTTAGGTAATACTTTTGTCTATATTTGCATCCATTATGAAAGGAGGTGCCATATTATGTTAATCATTCCAATAAAAGACGGAGAAAACATTGACCGCGCTTTAAAGCGTTTCAAAAGAAAATTTGATAAAACGGGAGCTATGCGACAGCTAAGAACTAGAAAACAGTTCACTAAGCCCTCCGTAAAAAACCGTCAAAAAATACAAAAAGCGCAATACATCCAGCGTTTGCGTGACAGTGAAAACATTTAAGTTTACACAAACAATACCAACGTTATCTTAATGAAGTTTGTTAACTTTATGGGATAACGTTTTTTTATGTCCATTGCTGCCTTTATAGAGTACCTTGCTTTAGAAAAAAAATGTTCTCCCCATACGCTTACTGCTTATGAAACTAATATAGAAGCATTTTCTGCTTTTATGAAGAAGGAGCAACACGAAATTTCACTAGAGGAAGTATCCTATGGTGAAATACGTTCTTGGATTGTTTTTTTGATTGATTCAGGAAACAGTAAGAGGACTGTAAACAGAAAGATCTCAGCACTGCGTTCATACTATAAATTCTTACTTCGAATAGGGACTATTTCTGTCTCTCCGCTTAAAGAACATAAAGCTTTAAAGGTCGAATCAAAAGTTGCCCTTCCTTTCTCGCAAGAGGAGCTCAAACAGCTGTTCACACAAGACCTTTTTTCAGAAGACTATCAAGGTGTTTTAAAACGAACTATTATCCAACTCCTTTATTATACAGGTATGCGTAGGAGTGAACTTATTGCATTGCAGGAAGGAGATGTTGATTTTTCAAGTGGACTAGTTAAGGTTTTAGGGAAGAGAAATAAAGAGCGTTTATTGCCTTTGATGCCTGAAATGGCATCGCAGTTAAAAATTCTTTTAAGAGAGCAAAAGGAGTTAAATATGGACAAGGAGTCGCCTTATTTGTTTGTAAATGAAAAAGGGAAAAAGCTCACTTCAACCTTTGTTTATGATACAGTAAAATCGTATCTTGGAAAGGTGTCCACTAAGACGAAGCGAAGTCCACACGTGCTCAGGCACAGTTTTGCAACTCATTTATTGGACCAGGGAGCTGATTTGAATGCAATAAAGGATCTTTTAGGTCATTCCAGTGTTGCAGCGACGCAACACTATACTCACAGCAGTATGGCTAAGATTCAAGAGGTATATCAAAAGGCGCATCCCAGAGAAAAAGAAGACAAATAAAATAATAGTATGGTAACAACACACTTCAGAGCCGTAAATTTCAAAGCGGACATTAAATTGAAAGAGTTTACAACAAAAAGAGTAGAGAAACTGGCTTTGTTTCACAAGCAAATAATTGAGGTTTTTGTGTTTACTAAAGTAGAAAACAGTTCAGATGGTATAAACAAATGGGCTGAGCTAAAAATCAGTATTCCTGGAGATGATATCATCGTTAAGAAAATTTCCAAATCTTGGGAGGAATCCAGCGAGGCGGCATCAGCTAGGGCATAACTAAGGGGAAAACGCAGAAAATAAAAATAACGAATCCGGTAAAAAT
>VMCW01000205.1 GCA_008081175.1 Flavobacteriaceae bacterium | reverse complement strand
AGTTATTGGAATAACAACACCTGGAAATAATACCGTATTGCGTAAAGGTAAAATAGGTACTACTTCAGGAAGCGCCTCACTCTCTAACGCTTCCTCGTCTTCAGTGGTCATAAGCGGTATTAAATCCGCTTCAGATTCTATATCTTGCAGTGACAAATTGTCAATTGCACTAAAAAAAGATCGAGCCATTTGTAAATTTTAGGTCATTGTGTCATTAAAAAAATCCCCTAAAAACACTATTTAAGAATAAACAACGTAATTAGAATCTTTTTGAAATTGAAGTAAGGTATAGGACAATAGTTATGCCATGAAAAAAAAACTGAAGAGTGTAACAAAATTCAAATTGATCACTCTATATATTTGAATGCCGCAATTTGAAACCATTAAAACAAAATATCGATCTCCTTATAGAGGCTTGTAAAAAGAAAGACCAAAAGGCACAAATGGAAATATATCATCTATATCACAAGACTGTTTATCACGCAGCCTATCGAATTTCAAAGAATAGAGAAGATGCAATGGATTCAATGCAAGAGGCTTTCATTACGGCTTTTGAAAAGTTGGATCAGTATGAAGGCAAAGGTAGTTTTGAGGGATGGTTGTCTAAAATTGCAATCAGAAATAGTTTACAACATTACCACAATAAAAAACGTTTTTTCCTAAGCGATCGTATGGAACAACAATTACAACAAGAAACAGAAGAATATTCTGAAGAAGAATCTTTACAAACTATAACTACGCATCAACTGGATAATGCCTTAAATCAACTCAATGATCGATATCAAGTGATACTCAAATTGTATTATCTAGAAGGATATGATTATGAAGAAATCAGTCGTTTATTGAAATGGACTCCTTCCAACTGCAGAACTACTTTATCCAGAGCAAGAAAACAATTAAAAAAGTTTTTAAATGCATAATCATCCTTTACATAAAGCCTTTAAGAACTGGGCGAAGTCCCAAGACACCATACCCCTACCGGAGCACCATGAGCATGTCTTTATAAAGCGTTTGAAAAAGCAAAAGCAATACAAACAGCGGCGTTATGTATTGTGTTGGGCTGCAATGGCGCTCCTTTTTCTGAGCTTAACAGGCGTAGGCTTATTACTCAATCCCGTAAACAATCAAGAGTTTTCTGAATTTGAGCAAGCCGAAAACTACCTCACCCTGTTAATAGAGGAACAACTGAATCAAATACATGAACTGAAAGGACCTGAAGTAATTATAGCCATTGAAAAATCAACCTTAAAATTGAATCAACTTCAAAGGGACTATTCAAAATTGTATAACCAATGGGAAGTGAATCAACACCAACCACAATTAATTCCCGCTTTGCTACTCAATCTAAGAACACAATTGGAACTCCTAGAAACAATACAAAAACAATTGATTAACATTCAACAAAAGGACTATGATAGCATCTAAAAAAATATTGTTGTTTTTTCTTTTGACTCAGTACTGGATTATTACTGCACAACAGGTCGAAAAAAAAACCTACCACAAAGAACTCGAAGTACTACCCAATGCACTTATTGAAATAGAAAATCAGTTTGGCGATTTGAAAATGACCAGTTGGGATGAAAACAGAGTAGTTATAGATATCCTGATAACGGTAGAGGGAAATAACAATAAACGTCTTGCTGAAAAATTAGAAGATATTTCGGTTTATTTCGAACTAGAACCCGACCATATTGTCGCAAAAACACGGATTGAAGAGGAATGGGTCTTTACCCTTTTTGGGAGGTCTCGTCTCAAATACCGGATAGATTACACGGTAAAACTACCTCGTTCTAGTAGAGTAGATTTGGATAACGATTATGGCACCATTATTTTAAATACACTAGACGGTGCCGCTAAAATAAGCTGTGATTATGGAAAAATAGTGGTAGGAACTTTAAATTCGGAATCCAATTTCCTGGCCTTTGATTACACCAAAAACTCGTCCTTTGAATTTATCCTTGGAGGAGAAATCAAAGCAGATTTTTCTGAATTTGAAGTACAAGAAGCAGGGCAAATTGATTTGGAAGCAGATTATACCACCTCAGAATTTAATACGATACAAAGACTCAACTATAAAAATGATTTTGGAAAATTACTAATCGATAAAATCAATACACTTGAAGGTAAAGGTGATTATCTCACCTTAAAGATTGGAACGCTTTTTCAAGAAGCAAGTCTCAATAACGAATTTGGATTGATTCGCATCGACCAAGTGATGCCTAGTACAAAAAGCCTACTTATTGATTCCGAATACTGTAGTATCCAATTAGGAATAGCCCCCGAATGGGAGTTTCAACACGAAATCGATCTCGATTTTGCAGGTTTGAAAAGCACTTTGGCACTTGAACACAGCATTCAAAAATCAGAATCCACTGAAAAGTATTACAAAGGCTTTCACCGTAATAACCAATCTTTAAATCAACTAAAAATCACTTCTGAATTTGGAAGTGTCAAATTAACATCAAAACCCTAATTCAATGAAAAATTTTCTATTAATTTTAGTTTTATCTGTTTCCTCTTTCTTTTCGTTCACTAAGCTTAATGCCCAATCAGAAAGAAGGGATGTAGGCACCTATGAAGGAATCCATATTGCTGGATCTTACGACGTAATGCTCACCTCAGGAAGCGAGGGAAGTATTACCCTTGAAGGTAGTTCTGACGACTTGAGCAATATCGAGTCCTATGTTAAGAAAGGTATTTTGATCATCAAAAAGAAGAACACTTCATGGTTTAACGATTGGAAAACAGGAAAAGTTAACATTACCATCCCTGTAGAACAAATTTCTGAAGTTATACTGAGTGGTTCTGGCAGCATTGAATCTAAAATTCCTTTGAAATTTCCACGTATCAAAGCCCTTATTTCGGGTTCTGGTGATATTGACATAGAAGTAGAGGCGGAAAACGTAAATGGTACAGTAACAGGATCGGGTGACCTAACCCTCAAAGGGAGTGCTGATCAGGTCACGTTCTTTTTAACGGGATCGGGTACTATCGAAGCAGAAAAGCTGATAGCCAAAGAAGGAGAAGCTCAAATCACAGGCTCTGGAAATGTAGAAATGTACTCCTCTGAAGTACTCCAAGCAAAAATCACAGGTTCCGGAGACTTGCGGTGTTATGGAAGCCCTACCCGTCAAAGCACCAAAGTTACAGGTTCAGGAGATATTATGATTCGAGATTAGCAACTTGTTCTCTCGGGATGCGTGTAAGCATCAAAGCACCAAAAATAAAAAACAGAATAAAAAATAAAATCCCGTTGCGCATGCTTCCCGAGATATGGTCAATCAGCCCAAAGCAGAGCATCCCTATCACAATACCGATTTTTTCTGTCACATCATAGAAGCTGAAAAAAGAGGTCGTATCTATGGTTTTGGGAAGCATTTTGGAATAGGTAGATCTTGAGAGCGATTGTAAACCTCCCATTACCATCCCCACAAATCCTGCAACAGTGTAAAACTGAAGGGGGGTACGAGTATAATAGGCAACAATACACAACACCACCCATATCAAGTTGATCACAATGAGCACTTTCACGTTACCAAAACGCTCTGAGGCTCTTGCAGTGAGAATAGCCCCAAAAATGGCAACGATTTGAATGAGTAGTATACTCAATATGAGCCCTATAGTTTTCTCACTAGAATCAGCCCAGGCAATTTCTTCTTCACCAAAATAGGCAGCGACCAACAAAACAGTTTGTAAGGCCATGCTGTACAGAAAAAAAGCTGGGAGAAACCGCTTAATAGTGGTCATTGTTTTCAATTGTCTCCAAACAGATTGTAATTCTTTGTACCCATTCCAAAATATATCCTTTGTGACTTTTACATCATGATTGCTCTTGGGTAGGTAATAAAAGGAATATTGACTAAAAAGCGACCACCAAAGACCAACGGAGATAAAAGAGTATTTCATCGCTTTTAGCGAAGCCTCTGTGGGTGTTCCCTCTATTCCAAAATACTCTGGCTTCATGACCATTGCTAGATTAAAAAGCAATAAAAGAACACTCCCTACATAACCGTAAGAAAAGCCTCTAGCACTGGCGCGATCTTGCTGTTCCGGATAAGCAATATCCGGTAAATAGGAATTGTAAAAAACCAAACTGGACCACAACCCTATCATCGCCAAAAAATAAAACAACAGACCCCAATAAATAGTTTCCAATTCAAACCAATACAAACCAATACAAGAAAGTGAACCTAGGTAAACAAAAATTTTCATGAACTTTTTTTTGTTGCCTATGTAGTCTGCAATTCCTGATAATATGGGAGACATGAACGCTACCACAATAAAAGCTGTGGCAGTAACAAAACTAATGGCTGCTGTATTTTTTATAGGATAACCAAAAAAAGAAATTGTATTGATTTCTGAAAAAAGTACTCCGTAATAGATTGGAAAAATAGCTGAAGAAATCACGAGTGAATAAACGGAATTTGCCCAATCATAGAAGGCCCAAGCATTGATTAATTTTTTACTGCCTTTTTCTAAGGGTACTTTTGTTATCATTAAAAAAATTAGTTTGTCCTAATGTAACAAAAACCTAGGGATTAGATTATATACTTCCCCTTTTGATTTCGTCAGTCCGTTTGCGTGCCTCTGGAATCCACTTTTTTAAATTATCAATTCGCTTTTGGTTAGAGGGATGGGTACTCAAGAGTTCTGGTGGGGCCTTTCCTCCAGA
>VMCW01000192.1 GCA_008081175.1 Flavobacteriaceae bacterium | reverse complement strand
GGTAAATTTCTGTGGAAAGAAACCCTAAAGATGAGCTAATTGAAGACTTTAGATTCAATACCTACAAACAAAATAGAGCGTGCGTCAAAATTGGTTTCTACCGGGGTAAAAATCGGAGGTAATTATTTAAAGTACTACGGTAAAAAAATTGTTCAAGGCACAGAAGATAGATCCAAACTTAACGAGGAGAATGCAAAAGACATTTACGATGGTTTAAAGGAGTTGAAAGGAAGTGCTCTCAAAGTAGCTCAAATGTTGAGTATGGAGAAAAACCTTCTTCCCAAAGCCTACGTGGAACAGTTTAGCCTATCTCAATTTTCTGTACCTCCTTTATCTGGTGCTCTGGTAAGAAAAACCATAAAAAAATATTTAGGAGCCTCACCGGAAGAGCTTTTTGATCATTTTGCTTATGATTCAGAAAACGCGGCGAGCATAGGTCAAGTGCACCGTGCAGAAAAAAACGGAAAAAAACTCGCTGTCAAAATTCAATACCCTGGTGTAGCAGACAGCATCAGTTCTGATTTAGCCCTTGTCAAACCTATTGCCTTAAAGATGTTCAATTTAAAAGGAAAAGATACTGACAAATACTTCAAAGAGGTTGAGCAAAAGCTGTTTGAAGAAACGGACTATATTCAAGAACTTAAAAACAGTCAGCGTATCTCCGAAGCAGCCCAGGCTTTGCCAAATTTATACTTTCCAAAGTATTTTACTGAGTGGACTACTTCCAAAATTCTGACCATGGACTGGATGGAAGGAATTCATCTTTCTGAGTATGTCAAGCAGTCTGAAATCAATCAAGTAGAACGCAACCGCCTAGGACAAACCCTTTGGGATTTTTATATGTTTCAGATGCATGGATTAAGGGAAGTACAGGCCGACCCTCATCCAGGAAATTTTCTGGTTTCAAAAGAGGGAGGACTTATTGCTATAGATTTTGGTTGTATTAAAGAACTTCCTGAAGATTTTTATGTTCCCTATTTTGAGCTTTCAAAAATAGAGAACATCGAAAACCCAAAACAGTTCAATCGATTGTTAGCCCAACTGGAGATTCTTCTGGAATCTGACACTCAAGAGGAAAAAGAGTTTTTCACAAAACTTTTTCAAAAAATGATGCGTTTGTTTACCCAGCCTTTTCACTTTAAAAAATTTGATTTTTCTAATGCTGAATTTTGGGATGCTATTACCTCTCTTTCTAAAGAGTTTGCTGATGATAGTCAATTGAGAAAGATGAACGGAAACAGAGGTTCGAAACATTTCATCTATGTAAATAGAACCTTTTTTGGTTTATATCATTTGCTCCATGATTTAAAAGCAACCATTGATACCGAAACCTACAAGCAGTATCTTTAAAAGAAGCATTAGATAGAAATTGGGTATCTTTTTAAAATCTCGTATTTTACAAAAAACAAATTAGTCACTCATGTACAATTCAAAAATTCTTGGATTAGGGAAATACCTCCCAGAAAATAAAGTTACCAACAAAGATTTGGAAAAAATTATGGATACTTCGGATGAATGGATCCAAGAACGTACGGGAATACAAGAACGAAGACATATTGTCAAAGGAAGTGACGACACCACTTCCTCAATGGGAGTGAAGGCTTCAAAAATAGCAATAGAAAGGGCTGGAATAAGCCCTCAAGATATAGATCTGATTTTATTCGCAACCCTAAGTCCTGATTATTACTTCCCAGGTTCTGGTGTGCTGGTGCAAGAAGCACTTCAAATACCGGACTGTCCTGCCATGGATATACGTATGCAATGCTCGGGGTTTATTTACGCTCTGGCCACCGCAGACCAGTTTATCAAAACAGGAATGTACAAAAAGGTACTGGTTATTGGTTCAGAATACCATTCTGGAGGACTGGATATGACTACTCGAGGCAGGAATATATCTGTCATTTTTGGAGATGGAGCAGGGGCTGCCGTAGTTTCTAGAGCGGAAAATAATGAAAAGGGGATTTTAAACACTCAACTTCATTCGGAAGGGAAACACGCTAAAGAGCTCTCTTTGATTGGTCCAAATACGGGTCGATGGGTTCCAGAAATTATGGAAGAAAACAATCCTGAAGATAGTTCTTACTACCCCTATATGAATGGTCAGTTTGTTTTTAAAAATGCAGTAGTTCGTTTTTCACAAGTAATTTCCGCTGGATTAGAAAAAGCAGGCTGGAAACCAGATGAAATCGATATGCTCATTCCCCACCAAGCCAATTTGAGAATATCACAATTTGTTCAGAAGAAATTTGGTTTGCGTGATGATCAGGTGTATAATAACATTCAGCGTTATGGAAACACTACTGCTGCTTCAATTCCTATTGCCCTTACAGAAGCTTGGGAAGAAGGTAGGATAAAGGAAGGTAGTAAGGTTGTTTTGGCAGCTTTTGGTAGCGGCTTTACATGGGGTAGTGTTGTCATCAAATGGTGAATTATAAAACACTTGTCCTAGGAGCCTCCACTCATCCTGAACGTTATTCTCACCAGGCAGTGATCAAACTCGTGCAGTCTGGAGTGGACACTGTCCCTATGGGAGTGAAAGAAGGAAAGATTTTGGAACTGCCTATTCTTCCTCTTTTTTCTGAGTTAAAAGACATACATACAGTATCCATTTATCTTTCGTCCAAACATCAATCTGCTTATTACGATTACCTCATTAAATTAAATCCAAAACGAGTTCTGTTTAATCCCGGAACTGAAAATGCAGAATTTGGGATCTTGTTGAGCTCGCACGGAATTTACTGGGAAAATGCCTGTACGCTGGTCTTACTTTCTACGAATCAATACCAATCCTAGAAAAGTCAACAGTCCGTTTAAGGGTAATAATTCATATCCCAACTGATAGCCACCTAAATAAGAAGGATCCAAAGATCCTAGGAGGCTTACAAAAATCAAAACTCCTACCAATACAGGCCAAAGCAATTGCTCCTTTATGGTGTACTTGGTAAATATACCAAAGGCAAACAATCCCAATAAAGGACCGTAGGTATAGCCAGCAACAGTTAGTAAGCCATCAATTACATTACGGTCTAGGATGTATTTGAAAAGAATAACTACGACTATTAAGGAAAGGCTCATCCCTATATGAACTCTTTTTCTAAGTTGTTTCTGCCGGTTTTTCTCATATTTTTCTAATGATAAAAAATCCACACAAAAAGAGGTGGTGAGTGAAGTCAAAGCACTATCTGCACTACTGTAGGCCGCTGCGATTAATCCCAATATGAAAGTAATCCCTACAGCCAAGCCTAAATTACCATTAAGTGCAATCTCAGGAAAGAGTAAATCGGTTTTGGGGCTTCCTTCAACAATCGGAACACTGATGCCAACACTATCTGCATAGATATAAAGCAGGGCCCCCAAAAGCATAAATAAGCCTGTAACAATGACAAGAACAAAACTGAAAACTACCATATTTTTTTGTGCGTCTTTTAAAGATCTACAGCTTAAGTTTTTTTGCATCATATCTTGATCTAGACCAGTCATGCATATAGTTACAAAGGCGCCGCCAACAAAAGACTTAAGAAAGTGGTTGCGGCTCAAAAAGGAATCGGTAACAAAAAGTTGATCGTATTCTGAAAATTCCTTAGAAGCTAAAAAATCAAAAAAAGACCAATCCAGCGCTTGATTGATATAGATAATAGAAAGTACTACAGCCAGAATCATCAATGTAGTTTGTAAGGTGTCTGTGAAAACTATAGTTTTTATACCTCCTTTTTGGGTATACACCCAGATAAGAAGTATGGATAGTATTACTGTAAGTTCAAAAGGAACCCCCCAAGCATCAAAAATGAATTGTTGCATCACAAGAGCCACAAGGAAGAGACGAAATGCTGCTCCCAAAACACGAGAAACAAAGAAAAAAAAGGCTCCTGCATAGTGACTCGTTTTTCCAAAGCGAGTGTTTAGGTATTCATAAATGGAGGTTAAATTATTCTTGTAGTAAACTGGTAGTAAAATATAAGCAACCACAAAATAACCAACCAGATAGCCCAGGACAACTTGAAAATAGGTGAATTGTGACCCCTCAATCCAGCCCGGCACGGAAATAAAGGTCACACCAGAAAGTGATGCCCCCACCATTCCAAAAGCAACAAGGTACCAAGGAGAGCTTCTGTTGGCTTTAAAAAAAACCTCATTGGAATCTTCTTTTACCACCAAATAAGAAACACTGATTAAGACTAAAAAATACCCAATTATGAGACAAAAAATAAAAAGGGGAGTGATCATTTTAGGGATAATTTAAGCTAAGATACAAAAGTAGGAAGAACCTAGTTTTTTGTAAATTTGAACATGGATTTTTCTTCGAAGTTATTAGAAAAGGCCGTTCAAGAAATTGCACTGCTACCCGGCATAGGAAAAAGAACAGCACTGCGCTTGGCACTTCACCTTTTAAAACAACCTAACGAACATACAAAAAACCTTTCTGAGGCATTAACTGCATTTCGTGATGGAGTTATTTTTTGTTCAAATTGCCATAATCTCTCCGATCAGCCCCTATGTGAAATTTGTTCCAGTACAAAACGAAATCATAAACTGCTTTGTGTTGTAGAAGACATTAGAGACGTCATGGCAATAGAAAACACAGGGCAGTTCCAGGGTGTGTATCATGTCCTGGGTGGCTTGATTTCTCCCATGGAAGGAATTGGTCCTCAAGATTTGACCATTTCTTCCCTCGTTGACAAAGCAAAAACCAATCAAATTGATGAAATTATTTTTGCACTTAGTGCGACAATGGAGGCAGATACAAC
>VMCW01000115.1 GCA_008081175.1 Flavobacteriaceae bacterium | reverse complement strand
TTTTTCTAGGGATTTAAGGCTTAATTTCATTAACGATACATGACTTTTTTAACCGATTTAATCACATCCTGGTGATTGGGCAACCATTCTTCTAGTAAAACTGGAGAATATGGCGCGGGGGTGTCTGCAGTATTTATTTTTTCGACGGGAGCGTCTAAGTAATCAAATAATTCGTTTTGTACCTGATAGGTGATTTCTGTAGATATATTACCAAAAGGCCATGATTCCTCTAAAATCACCAAACGGTTAGTTTTCTTCACAGACTCAAAAATAGTTTTATAGTCTAAGGGGCGAATGGTGCGCAAATCTATTACCTCAACATCAATTCCTTCTTTTGACAATTCCTCTGCGGCAATCAACCCTTCTTTTAAAATTTTTCCGAAAGAGACCAAGGTGATGTCTTTTCCTGGTCTTTTTATATCAGCAACACCTATTGGTAGAGTATACTCTCCTTCTGGAACCTCCCCTTTATCCCCATACATTTGTTCTGACTCCATAAAAATCACTGGATCGTTATCTCTGATCGCAGACTTTAATAATCCTTTGGCATCATAAGGGTTTGAAGGAACAATTACTTTGAGGCCAGGGCAGTTAGCATACCAGCTCTCAAACGCTTGAGAATGTGTTGCTGCGAGCTGACCTGCAGAGGCCGTAGGACCACGAAATACGATAGGACAAGGGAACTGTCCGCCTGACATTTGTCTAATTTTTGCAGCGTTGTTAATAATCTGATCGATACCTACTAACGCAAAATTAAACGTCATATATTCAATTATAGGTCGGTTTCCAGTCATTGTAGACCCAACACCAATACCTGAAAATCCAGCTTCTGAAATTGGGGTATCAATGACACGCTTAGAGCCAAATTCGTCTAACATACCTTTGGATGCTTTATAAGCGCCGTTGTATTCTGCTACTTCTTCACCCATTAAATAGATGGTTTCATCTCTTCTCATCTCCTCACTCATAGCCTGAGCTATTGCTTCTCTAAATTGAATGGTTTTCATCGTTTAAATTGCATTTGAGCGCAAATTTAATCATTAATTATCTATTATCTCTACTCAATAAACAAGGAATACTTACGTTTGTATTAAACCTTTAGTAAATACATTTGGTCTCAAAGCTATTGGGTCCAATAAAATTTTTAAAAATGAAGTTAATTCAGATGACCGTCCGTGGAATCTCCTACAGTGAAACCCAAACCGGAGCCTATGCTCTTATATTAAGCGAAGAGGAAGGCGACAGAAAACTTCCAATAATCATCGGCGGATTTGAGGCTCAATCCATTGCAATTGCCTTGGAACAGGAAGTAAAACCTAGCCGACCTCTTACCCATGATCTTTTTAAGAGTTTCGCTGAGCGCTTCGAAATATACGTTAAACAAGTCATCATACACAAGCTAGTAGATGGGGTGTTTTACGCAAGTCTGATCTGTGAACGCGATAAGATTGAAGAAATTATTGACTCTCGTACTTCAGATGCTATCGCATTAGCACTGCGCTACAACGCACCAATATACACCTATGATTCAATCTTAAAAAAAGCAGGATTTACGGCTGCAATCTCCGGGGAAGCAAAAAAATTATCTGAAGACAACTGGATTCAGAATTTTGTGACAGAGCAAAGCAACAAAAATGAAGAAATAGGGGATCTTAAAAACTACACTGTTTCCGAATTGAAAGCACTTTTAACGAAATTGGTCAATCAAGAAAGCTATGAAAAAGCTGCTCGTGTTCGTGATGAATTGTCCAAAAGAAAAAGTTAATTATACTATTGTTAATTTTTTTTGATAAACTTCTTCAGTAAACAGTTCTAAATAAAAGAAATGCTTCTAATTTTGATTTAAAGTCTATTTATGAAGCAATATCTAGAGCTCTTAAAGCACGTTCAAAGCAAAGGGATTAAAAAAGAAGACCGGACGGGAACAGGTACAAAAAGTATTTTTGGTTATCAAATGCGATTTGATCTCTCTGAAGGCTTTCCTTTGGTTACCACCAAAAAAATTCATGTTAAATCCGTCATTCACGAGCTGCTCTGGTTTTTAAAGGGAGAAACCAATATTGCTTATTTACAAGAAAACGGAGTTCGAATTTGGAATGAGTGGGCAGATGAAAATGGAGATTTAGGTCCTGTTTACGGTCATCAATGGCGCAATTGGAATAGTGAGGGAATTGATCAAATCGAAGAAGTCATCCGCAGTTTAAAAACAAATCCAGATTCCAGAAGAATGATAGTTTCTGCTTGGAATCCAAGTGTCCTTCCCGACACGAAAGTTTCTTTTTCTGAAAATGTAGCAAATAATAAAGCAGCCTTACCTCCATGTCATGCTTTTTTTCAATTTTATGTTGCTAACGGCAAGCTGTCCTGCCAGTTGTATCAACGCAGTGCGGATGTTTTCTTAGGAGTTCCCTTCAACATTGCTTCTTATGCACTTCTTACTCTTATGGTAGCACAAGTTTGTGGACTTGAGGCTGGAGAATTCATACACACCTTTGGAGATGTGCATATATATTCGAATCACGAAGAGCAAGTCAAAGAGCAATTAACTAGAACTCCTAAAGCTTTACCTACCATGAAACTCAACCCGAAAGTGAACTCTATTTTTGACTTCACTTACGAGGATTTTGAACTTCTAGATTACGACCCACATCCTCTCATTCGAGGCGCTGTAGCTGTTTAGCTCAACTTTTCTTAAGTATTGAAATCAAATGGTTCAAGTCTGATTCAGTATTGTAATAATGGAAAGAAACGCGCACTCCTGTTCCGCGAAGAGCACATTGAATGTTGTTTTTTTGGAGTTTTTCGTAAAGTGATGCTCCACCTTTCAGTATGAAAATACTACTGTGTTGTTTTCTTTCAGCAACCCATGGTTCAATATACAATTTGTCTGTGAGTTGTGTTTTCACTTTTTCTGACAGTTTTATTTTTTGATCCAGTAGTTTTTCGAAACCCTGAGCACGAAAAGATTCTATCGCAAATCGAAGACTAGCAGCAGCCAGAATATTGAAATGGCCATTAAAAATACGCTGATGTAATTCCGCAAAGCTACACCCTGCACTTTTTAAAAATAAAGAGGAAACCATCAACACCCCATTTCCAAATCCTGCGAGGAGCCATTTGTAGCCACTCGCGACTACCAAATCAAAAGGAGAACGATCAAAATGAAAAAGATGTCCTCCAAGAAATTGGGTCCCGTCTCCAATGAGAATCAAATTAGGATAGTTTTTTTTAATCTTTTTAAGGAATTCTAAATCGATAAGTAAACCCGTATCGTATTGCACTATACTCAAGGCCAATACATCGATCCCACCAGTTGCCAGTCGCTTTTCGATTGCATCTTCAACAGCTGTAGTTTTTGGAATTTTATGCACTTCAAATCCACTTTCTTCAAATGCTGAAGAAAGAGAAGGATATTCTTCTTCAAGCAAAAGAACATTTAGACTTTTTGATAAAAAAGTCAAAGCTTGTCTTATTCCTGTTGAAAAGTTAGAAACCACATAGGTATGCTCCTTTTTAGCTCCAAAAAAATCTGCTAAAATATGATGGGTTGTGTCCAAATCATCGTATGCATTGACCTTGTATGTTGCCCCTTTTTCTAAATACTCTTTTTCTTGCAGCTGTCTAAATTGCGCTAAAGCAGTAGACATTGGACCTACATAGGCTGTGTTTAAATAAGTACTTTTTGTTAATAATGGGAAAAGTGTTGAGGACATCGATGAATTAGAAAAACGTATTTTTGTCCAAAATTAATCTTTTCAAAAGATGAATGAAGGAGATTCTTCAAAAGAAATAACTTTAATTGCTGCAGCCTCAGAGAATAATGTTTTAGGAAAAGACAATCAATTGATCTGGCATCTTTCTGAAGACCTAAAACGCTTTAAACAACTCACCCTTGGTCATGCAGTAATTATGGGAAGAAAAACCTTTGAATCGATGCCCAAAGCACTTCCCAATCGCACCAACATCATTTTGACAAGAAACAAAAATTATAAAGCTGAAAACGCGCTTGTTGCACATACCATAGAACAAGCACTTTCATTCACAGGTGAAGACATCAAGCCTTTTATCATTGGAGGCGGTGAAATTTATTCCCTGTTTTTGTCTTTTGCAACTTCAATTGAACTCACTCGGGTACACCACTATTTTGAAGGAGATGCCTTTTTCCCTGAAATGAATCCTTTAGATTGGAAATTGGTATCGAAAGTTGAGAATGAAGCAAGTGATGCACAGCCTTTTGCTTTCAGTTATTTAACTTATAAAAAAACAACAAACTAATGAATGCTTATGTATTTCCTGGGCAGGGAGCCCAATTTCCGGGTATGGGTGCTACACTTTTTGAGTCATCAAACCTTGCAAAAGAGCGATTTAAACTAGCAAATGCTATTTTAGGCTTTCCCATTACAGAAATTATGTTTGGAGATGATGCCGAAGCACTCAAAGAAACTCGGGTCACCCAACCTGCAATTTTCTTACATGCTACGATTCTCAGTGAAGTAATGGGTGATCGTTTTGCTCCAGATATGGTGGCAGGGCATTCTTTAGGAGAATTTTCTGCACTTGTTGCCGCTGGAGTGTTATCCTTTGAAGACGGATTGGGTCTAGTTAAAGAACGTGCTTTGGCAATGCAAGCAGCATGTGATCATGTTCCTGGTACAATGGCAGCAATATTAGGACTAGAGGATGCGGTAGTTGAGTCCGTTTGTGAGTCTACCCCTGGTGTGGTTATCGCGGCCAACTACAACTGCCCTGGGCAATTGGTTATTTCAGGAGAAATAGAAGCAATAAATAACGCCTGCGAGGCTCTCACAGCAGCAGGTGCAAAAAGAGCTTTAGTTCTCCCCGTAGGAGGAGCTTTCCACTCCCCACTAATGGAACCTGCC
>VMCW01000042.1 GCA_008081175.1 Flavobacteriaceae bacterium | reverse complement strand
GGATATGGGCGCTTTAATTGCAGGAGCTAAATACAAAGGAGAGTTTGAAGAACGCCTTAAAAGTGTTATTAAAGAAGTAACCCAAAGTGACGGAGACTTGGTACTCTTCATCGATGAGATACATACCCTTGTAGGAGCAGGTGGAGGTGAAGGTGCTATGGATGCAGCTAATATTTTAAAGCCAGCTCTCTCACGTGGTGAATTACGTGCTATAGGAGCCACCACATTAGATGAATACCAAAAGTATTTTGAAAAAGACAAAGCCTTAGAGCGTCGCTTTCAAAAGGTCACTGTAGATGAACCCGATCAAGAAAGTGCTCTATCTATATTAAGAGGAATTAAAGAAAAGTATGAAACTCACCACAAAGTCCGAATTAAAGATGATGCGCTTATAGGAGCTGTAGCACTTTCGAGCCGTTACATTACCAATCGCTTTCTCCCAGATAAAGCCATTGACTTAATGGATGAGGCTGCTTCAAAATTAAGAATGGAAATCAATTCCAAACCGGAGGAGTTGGACACATTGGACCGAAAAATTCGTCAAATAGAAATCGAGTTGGTTGCCATCAAAAGAGAAAATGATACTACAAAAATCAAACGGTTAACTAAAGAACTCGGAGAATTTAAAGAAGAGCGTAATACACTATTTGCTAAGTGGAGTCAAGAGAAAGAGGTAGTTGATGCAGTACAACAGGCCAAAACGACCATAGAGGAACTCAAAGCACAAGCAGATCGTGCGGAACGTGAGGGTGATTATGGAACAGTAGCCGAAATTCGTTATGGAAAACTTCAAGAGACGGAAGCCAAGATGAATACACTTCAAAAACAACTTGATGAAACACAAACAGGAGACAGTCTTATAAAAGAAGAAGTGACCTATGACGATATTGCCGAAGTCGTGGCAAAATGGACCGGTATACCTGTGAGTAAAATGTTACAATCCGATAGAGAAAAACTCCTACACTTGGAACAAGCCCTTCACAAAAGACTTGTAGGGCAAGAAAAAGCGGTTCTTGCAGTAAGTGATGCAATTCGAAGAAGCCGTACAGGACTTCAAGATCACAATCGGCCTATAGGTAGTTTTCTTTTCTTGGGAACTACAGGCGTGGGAAAAACCGAATTAGCCAAAGCCCTGGCAGAAGTATTGTTTGATGATGAAAACAACATTACCCGAATCGATATGAGTGAATATCAAGAGCGGCATGCCGTGAGTCGCTTGGTTGGTGCTCCTCCGGGTTATGTAGGTTATGAAGAGGGAGGGCAGCTTACTGAAGCGGTTCGGAGAAATCCTTACTCAGTAGTCCTGTTAGACGAAATTGAGAAAGCCCACCCTGACACTTTTAATATTTTACTTCAAGTACTGGATGAAGGAAGATTGACAGACAACAAAGGAAGACTAGCAGACTTTAAAAACAGTGTCATTATCATGACCAGCAACATTGGAAGCCAAGAAATTCAAGCTGCTTTTGAAAACAACCCTTCTTTTGAAATCGCAGAAGAAAAAGCAAAAGAAGAAGTATTGAAGCTTTTGCGAAATACGGTACGACCCGAATTTTTAAATCGAATTGATGACCTGGTACTTTTTTCTCCCCTAACTCGGAAAGAAATTCACGAAATCGTTCACCTACAGCTGAATAAAATACAAAATCAGCTAAAAGAGCAAGGCCTCAAACTAGAAGTTACCGAAGAGGCTGTTGCTCAATTAGCAGTCCTTGGTTTTGATCCTCAATACGGAGGACGACCTGTAAAGCGTGTCCTTCAAAAAGAACTTCTCAATCCATTGAGTAAAGAACTTCTCAAAAATGAACTTAATAAAGAAGATCAAATTATCTTCGATTGCATTGAAGGACATTTTCTTTTTAGAAACAGCAAGTCTCTGGTAAGCGAGGATTAATACTATCTTTGTTGTGTGCAAAAGAACGTAAACATCCAAAACAAACGCGCCCGTTTTGAATTCGAACTTTTAGACGAATACACTGCGGGCATTGTTCTGACCGGAACGGAGATCAAATCCCTTCGGAACAGCAAGGCTTCTATTGCTGAAAGTTTTTGTGAGTTCAATGAAAAAGGAGAATTGTTTACTGTGAATATGAATATTGACGAGTACGCTTTCGGCACTCGGTATAATCATCGTCCCAAGGCTCAACGCAAACTGTTACTTCAAAAAAGAGAACTCAAAAAGTTACACAAAGAGGTAAAGAACAGCGGACTCACGATTGTTCCCTTACGACTGTTTATCAACGATAAGGGTTTTGCTAAATTAAAGATTGCTTTAGCCCGTGGGAAAAAACTTTACGACAAACGAGAGACCATAAGGGATCGTGAAAACAAAATACACCTGGATCGAGTAAAAAAGAAGTTTAACAAAAGTTAGGTGTCTATTCTCTAAATAATCACTTATTTTAAATCAAATCTAAAAACTATGAAATCGTATTTCTACTTTCTTTTATTTAGTAGTTGTTTGGCTTGGGCTCAAACGCCTCTTGCAAGATTAGAGGCTTCTCCTCGTCACCATGAGTGGGTAACTGTGGATCAAACTACTCAAGCTAAAGCCTTTTTGGTTTATCCAGAAGTAGCAGATAAAAAGCCCGTTGTATTGTTAATTCATGAAAACAGGGGTCTTAATGATTGGGCCAGAAGTATGGCAGATCAAATTGCTGAAATGGGTTACATAGCCCTAGCTCCTGATTTTCTCTCTGGTAAAGCTCCCAATGGCGGAGGTACTACTGACTTTGAAAATTCAGATGCTGCTCGAACTGCAATCTATAATTTGGAACCAAATGAAATCCAACAAATTCTTGATAAAACTGTTGAATACGCAAAAAAAATTCCTGCTTCTAACAAAAAGGTTGTGGTCATTGGTTTCTGCTGGGGAGGGAGCCAATCCTTTCAATTTGCTACACAAACCACTGCTATTGAAACTGCAATAGTATGCTATGGAACAGGACCAAAAAACAGCTCAGACTATACGGATATTGAAATTCCTATTTATGGATTTTATGGGGGGAACGATCAAAGAGTCAACGCCACCCTTGCAATGAGTCAAGAGGCGATGAAGCAAAACGATCAAATTTTCGAACCTGTGATCTATGAAGGTGCAGGTCATGGTTTCTTTAGAGCAGGAGAAGAAGAAAATGCTTCTGAAGCCAATAAAAAAGCAAGAGCAGAAGGCATTAAAAGGCTTAAAGAGATTCTTTCTGGTATTTAGCAGAGGACACTTTTGCATTCCGGTTTTATCCTTACTTTTGTTGCTTCAACAGCAGCATGCAAAATAAAATAAATATCACTTTTGAAAAAGACGCTTTGCGTCAACTGGCTCCTTTACTTCAGTTAAAAAGCTACAGCAGTGTTTTTGTATTAGTGGATGAGAATACAAAGAAACACTGTTTGCCTTTGTTTTTTGAACAAACAGACTTGAATGAAGCAATTGTACTCAGTATTCCCTCAGGGGAAGAACACAAGCATTTAGACACTTGTGAAACTGTATGGAATCAACTTTCAGAAGAGGGAGCAGATAGAAATTCAGCCCTAATTAATTTGGGAGGTGGTGTAGTAACAGATCTTGGCGGATTTGTTGCTTGCACTTTCAAAAGGGGAATTGATTTTTACAACATACCCACTACCCTCTTGGCTATGGTAGATGCTTCTGTAGGAGGGAAAACAGGAATTGATTTGGGATCTCTCAAAAATCAAATCGGTATCATTGAAGAGCCCAAGCAAGTTATTATTCATCCTCAATGGCTAGCTACACTACCGCAAGAAGAGCTTCGTAGTGGTTTTGCAGAAATGTTGAAACACGGTTTGATTGCCGATGCACCTTACTGGTCCAAACTAAAACAACTTCAACGGCTAGATGCAGAGGAATTGTCTGTATTCATAGCCCCTTCTGTGGCGATAAAGAAAGAAGTAGTTCTTCAAGACCCGCGTGAAAAAAACCTTCGTAAAATTTTAAATTTTGGACATACTTTAGGTCATGCCATCGAATCTTATTTTTTAACGCATTCTCAAAAAAACCGTTTGCTTCATGGAGAAGCCATTGCAGCAGGAATGGTTTTAGAAGCCTACCTCAGCTCCGTTTGTTGTGGACTCACTCCATTGGAAGCGGAGGAAATAAAAAAGGTATTCTCATACTTTTTCCCAAAAGTAGATATTGAGGAGGAAGATCAAATAGGAATATTAGCTCTTTTACGTCACGATAAAAAGAATTCTGCTGGAAGAATAAACTTTGTCTTATTAAACGCAATAGGCAGTCCTAAAATTGACATTGTTGTCCCTGAAGAACACTTTACTAAAGCGTTTGAGTTTTATTCTAGAGACTAAGCTGAATTTCTGCTTGCATTAATATTTCCAAACAAAGAACGGGTAACCATTTTTTCCATTATATCAATTTGCTCCTTTGAAGGATTCTGCTCTTTTTTGAGTTGTTGCAGTTGCATAAGAGCATATTGTTGAATGGTCAGTAGCGGCTGAACGATTTCTTCACGTGCATTTATCGAAGCCTTTCCGGCAGGCTCGTTTTCCATAAGAGTTTTAAATCCGCTTAGGTGAAGTAAGCCTTTTTTTGTCAATTCATACTCATTATAGATCAACTCCCAAAAACCACCAAACTCTACATCTTCTTTCATGTAAGCTGTTAGTTGAAAGAAAGATTTAGAAAGACTCATCATACTGTTGAAAATAAGAGTTCTGAAAAAGCGTGAGTTTTTAAACAGAGCTTTTAATTCTTCTTCTTTTCCTTGCTGCATAAGTTCTTGCAGTGCGCTTCCCAGACCATAAAAACCGGGTACATTTTGTTTTAATTGACTCCAGCTTCCCACAAAAGGAATAGCGCTTAAAGCTTCAAACTTAAGGGGGGAGGACTTACCTCTGTTGGATGGGCGACTCCCG